>JAWKHS010000018.1 GCA_041394705.1 Vicinamibacterales bacterium | reverse complement strand
GCCGCGCCCGCCGTCGTCCAGAGCGCCGCCAGGTGCAGCCAGTCCACGTGGCCCTGGAGCCCCGAGAAGATCGCCTCGCCCGCCCAGAACGACGGCAGGAGCGGCGTGACCGGCGACTGGAGCGTGGCGAAGAAGTCCGCCACCACGGGCATCGACTCCACGCGGAGCAGGCGTTCCGGCCGGATGACCCGCAGCAGGATCACGAGGCTCGTCGCGAACAGGAGGCTCATGAGCATCAGGATGTCGCGCGCGCGCCGGGCCGGGAACACGTTCACGAGCAGCAGCGTCACGGCGGTCCCGAGCGCCACCGGCAGCACGACGAACGGCGTGACGGCCGCCGTCGCCGTGGCGATGAACGACCAGGGCGCGCACTTGGCGATGCCGATGCCCGTGAGCACGGGCACGAGGAACGCCACCACCATCCAGCCGGCCTGCGCGAGGGCGCGCGTGAAGCGCGCGAAGAACACGCGGCGGGGCGAGACGGGCGCCGCGAAGACCAGCCGGAGATCGTCGGAGAGGAAGAACGTGGACAGGGCCGACACCACGCCGCTGAACGCCAGGAAGGACAGGAACGTGAGGAACAGCCACGACAGGCCGATCCGGATCAGGTACTCGCCGAGCTCGGCGTACTGCGCGGCCTGATAGGTGACGAAGAACGCGAAGCCGACCAGCGCCAGCACCACGACGAGGGCGATGGTCGCGAACACGCCGGCGCGCAGCAGGTCGCCGCGTTCCCGCCGCCGGGCGCGGTTGCGCGACGCCCAGAGCGACGGCAGTAGCTGGAACGCGAACGGCCGCGCGCGCCGGCCGGCGTGGCCGCCGACCGACGACGGCGCCGGCCAGGGCGCCATGGCGCCCACGCCGAGCCCACTCGCGGGCACGGCCTGGCCGCCCCCGAGTCCTCCCACCGACATCGCCGAGGAGCTGGCCCGAGGCCCAGCGTGTGAGTCGAGCGGCCCAGCCCCGAGCCCCGAGCCCCGGGCCCCGATCAGATCCCCAGACACCTACACCACCTCGTCGATTTCCTGCAGGCCGCTCCCGCCCGTGAGCTTCAGGAAGGCGGAGGTCAGCTCGTCGTCGGCGGACCCGGCCATCGCGCGCACCTCCTCGACGGTGCCGTGGGCGATGATCGTGCCCTTGAGGATGATGCTGACGAGGTCGCACATCTCCTCGGCGACCTCCAGCGTGTGGGTGCTCATGAGGATGGCGACCCCGCGGTCGGCCATGCGGCGGAAGACGTCCTTGATGAGGCGCGCGCCGCGCGGGTCCAGTCCCACCATCGGCTCGTCCACGAGCACGGCCTTCGGCCGGTGCAGGAACGCGGCGCTCATCACGAGGCGCTGCTTCATGCCGTGGGAGAAGCTTTCGACCAGCTCGTGCCGCCAGCGGCCGAGCTCGAAGAGCTCGAGCATCTCGTCGATGCGGGTCTCGATGGCGGCGTCGTCCATGCCGTACAGCCCGCCGTGGAAGCGCAGGAACTCGCCGGCCGTGAGCTTCTCGTAGATGAAGGGCCGGTCCGGGATGAAGCCGAGCGCGGCCTTCGCGGCCTCCGGCTCCACGGCCGTGTCGTGTCCGTCCACGAGAATCTGCCCCGCCGTGGGTTTCAGCAGGCCCGCGATCATGCGGATCGTGGTGGTCTTTCCCGCGCCGTTCGGCCCGAGGAACCCGTGGATCTGGCCCGCCGGCACCTCCAGCGACACGCCGTCCACCGCGGTGAACGCGCCGTACACCTTCCGGAGATCGCGGACCGAGATCACCAGCCCCCCCGGCACGGCAGCGCCCAGCAGCCGCACGTCTGACGCACGGGCAGGGCGACCGACAGCGGACGAGTGGAGGCCGCGTCGGCGAACTCGCGCCCCACGATCACGGGCGAGCTCTCGGGCGCCATCTGCACCTCGTTCACGGCGATCTTCAGGCGGCCGAGCAGCGGCAGGATCTTCGTCTGCTGGTCCAGGCCGCCCCTGAGCAGGCGGACGTGGGTGGTATCGGCCGGGAACTGGTTGAAGGTGGGATCCACCGGCAGCCAGTAGCCGCGGCCCTGTCCCTCGTCGATGTAGACCTCGGGCCACGCGTGGTAGTAGAAGGCGCCGCGCACGAGCGCCAGCCCGACATCGATGCGGGCCGGAAGACCGGCCGCCCGCGCCAGGGCGACGTAGAGCGCCGTGTGCTCGTTGCAGTCGCCGACCTTCGTCCGGAGCACCTCGCGCGCCGAGGGCAGGCTGACGGTGGGCTTCTTGTCGAGCATCGCGTTCACGGCCCGGACGAGCCGTTCCGCCTTGGCGCGCGGATCCCGCGCGTCGCCCACGATCCGGACGGCTTCCGCCACGATGTCCGGGTCGTCGCTCTCGATCAGGGTCTCGGGCCCGAGGAACGCGGCCGCGTCGGGGTCGGCGGCGCCCGCCGTCACGGTCCGCGGGTCCGTGAGTTCCAGCACGCCCCCCTCCCAGCGCTGGGTCCCGCCCGCCAGCGAGAACCCCGACAGGTCCGCGCCCTCGAGGGCGAGCATGAGCCGCGTGACGTCGCGCGGCTCGTCGATGGGCGTCTTCATCGTCGGGACGATGGCGGCCGCCTCGAGCATGTCGGCGCGTACCCGGGCGGGCACGGCCGTCGCCAGCGCCTGATCGCGCGACTCGCGGACGGTGACGAGCCCGAGCGGGCTCTCCTCGCGCACGATGGCGCCCGTGTCCGTGATCCAGGCCGTGGTGGTCAGCCCCGCGTACTCCAGGTCCACCTTGAAGGCCGGGATGGGACGGCCGCCGTTCACGACGACCTCGCGGTCGTGGACGCGGAGGGTGACGGGCTGGTTCGAGAGCGTGGCCGGGTCGAACACCTGCATGCGGTGGACGGTCCCGGCGGTCAGGCCCTCGCCGGCGAGCCGGCGCGACACGTTCAGCATGAGGGCGGGCGGCTCGGCGAGCTGCCGGCGCTCGGTGCGGACGCCGGCGCCGCTGCCGATCTCCAGCGTCAGCGTGAGGCCGTCGACCTGGCCGCGGATGGCCAGCGGCCCGGTGCCGGGATCCAGCGAGAAGTCGAACGAGCGGAGGGCGAAGGTCCGGTCCACGCGCGCGGTGGTGGCAATGACGGCGGGCGTCGTGGCGCCCAGGAGGGACATCTGGAGCCGGCCGTCCTCGTGGAGCTCGAAGCCGTCACCGGCCGGGACCACCTGGCCGACGGTGAAGCCCACCTTCTCGCCGCGGTAGTAGACGCCCCGCCACTCCGCCTCGGTGCCATACCGTGCAAGATCGGCGGCCAGGCTGACCGGAGCCGCCTGGAGGTACGCGCGGTGCAGCAGGATGCCCATGGACGCCGCCCAGCCGGCCAGCACCAGGTAGGACAGCGGCCGGGTGACACGGCGGGGCCAGGCCCCGAACAGGCGGACGCGCGGCGGAGCGGAGTCGGGCGGCACCAGCCCGGATATCGGTCCGGACGGGCCCTTCCCCCAGGGTCCCCGGGTCCTGGACACGGGAGGCGCCCGGGCCGGGCGGTCAGGACGCCTGGGTCCGCGGCGCGTCGGCGCGGGGCGCGTGGGTGATGACGGGCGGCGCGGCGCTCTTGCGCCACTCGGAGAGCTCGTTCGAGAAGCGCATGCGGATCAGGTGGGTGAAGAACTCCCAGCAGGTGGACATCCGCACGTGCGACAGCCCGTTGCCGCGCATGCGCGCGAAGACGTTCAGCTCGAGCACGCGCACCCCGAGGTAGTGCGCCTTCACCAGCATCTCGGGATCGAGGAGCCAGTTGGTGGACGACAGCCGCATGGCGTGCAGCACCTCGCGCCGCATCAGGCGCGGCTGGCCGTTCACGTCGAGCGAGCCCAGGCGCGGCCACAGCGACCAGACGAAGCCGTTGTAGCCCACGGAGATGATCTTCCGGATGAAGCCGTCCATCCGGAAGCGGCGGCGCACCTTGGCCACGATCATCCCGTCGGTCGCCGTGGCGGCCTCGAACAGCCGCACGAGATCCTCGGGATCCACCTGGCCGTCCGCGGCCACGGTGCCGACCCACGGACCGACCGCCGAGGGGATGCCCTGGAGGATGCCGTTGCCGAAGCCGATGTTGGTCGCCACCTGCACGGGAGTGATGACGTCCGGGTGCTCGCGCTTGAACTGCTGGATGAGCTCCCAGGTGCGGTCGCGCGACCCGTTGTCCACGGTGATGAGCTGCAGACGGTAGTTCTCACGCTCGAAGGCCCGGATCAGCCGAGGCACGGAGTACGGGATCGACTCCTCCTCGTTGTAGCAGGGCATGATGAGCGACAGGTGCGGCGCGGTCGGCATGGTCAGGGGGTCTGCAGGGAAAGCGTCATCGGAGCGCTCGGCCGCTCATGGCCTCACGCCGCCAGCCGCCGGGCCAGCGACGCCACTTCCGGCGCGGCGGGCGTGCGCGCCTGGAGCACCGCGAGCAGGTTGGCCAGCGTCGCGCGGTGGCGCTCGCGGTCGTGGAACTTCGTGTAGGTCTCCACGCCGGCGTCGATGCCCTGCTCGACGTTGACGAACCGGGCGAGGTGCGGGAGCGCCTCGGCGGGCGTGCCGTTCAGGAGCACGGTGACGTAGTTGGCCCAGTTCAGGATGGAGTGCGGCGGGCAGGGCGTGGGCTCGGTGACGAGACCCAGGAACGCGGCCGCCTCGAGGTGCGGGGCCTTCAGGGTCGGCCCGTCGTGGCGCGCCAGGCCGGCCCTCAGCGTCGCGAGCGGGTCGGTCCCGAGCAGCCGCACCTCCGAGGGCAGGAACGCCGTGAGCGGGAAGAAGCGCAGATCGCAGCTCACGCGGCGGTGCGGGCCGGGGTTGCTGCTGGAGTGCAGCAGGAGCGAGTTGAAGATCACGCAGGTGCCCTCTTCGGCCACCACGTCGACCGGCGTCACGCCGAAGGCGGCCAACCGCGGGTCCTCGAGCTTCATCCACTCGTGGCACAGCAGGCCGAAGCGGTGCGTGCCGGGATAGATGCGGAGGTTCCAGTCCGGGCAGGAGTTGAGGGGCGTCCACAGCGTGACGCCGCACGGGCTGGTCGGCAGCGCGGCGCCCGAGAAGTCCTGGTGGATCAGGTACTGCCCCTGCACTTCCAGGTACTGCGCGTTCGGGTCGTAGCCGCCGTGGTCCACGGGCTTCACGTCCCCGCCCTTGAACTGGCCGTGGAAGTTCGAACTGATGTGCAGCAGGCCGCCGATGAGGCGCTGGAGGACCGGCTCCAGGTTCGAGAGCAGGGCCCGCGCCAGTTCCGGGGGGGTGTCGATGCGCGACAACCGCTGCCGCGTCTCGATCGGCAAGATGGTCGGGGGGTTGTTGGGATCGAGGAGGTCGTCCAACTGCTGGCTCGTCACCTGCAGCCGCTCCGCCACGAGCGGGCGGTAGTGGCGGGTGACGGCGTCCCGCACGCCGTCCACCATGAAGAACCCGCGTTCCTCGTAGTGCCGGGCTGCCGCCTCCAGCGTCTCGGCAGAGGCAATGAGGTCGGTGTATGTGAAGCGCATGGGTTCCCCTGGGCGTATCCCCGTTAGCAAGTCTGGGGCCAGTTGACTACGGCTGGTCCACGTTCGGCAAGGACGCCAGGAACCGGTCGGTGGCACGGACTCCTTCCGCAATGCCGGTGCCAGGCACCCAGCCGAGCCACTGGCGCGCCCGCTCCACGGTGACCTCCGCGTGCGCCATCTCCTCGGGCCGGGACGGCAGCGCGCCGAACAGGAACCGCCCGGCCGGCAGGGCGAGGGCCCGCTCCGCTTCGGTCACGAACGCGCGCACGGAGTGGAGGCGACCCGTCGCCAGGTTGACGGTCGTCCAGGGCGCCGAGCGCTGACCGGCGGCCCGAATCAGCCCCTCGGCCACGTCTCCGACATACGTGAAGTCTCGCTGCTGCAGACCATTTGTCATCGGCACCGGCGACGTCAGGGATCGTGCGGCCAGAATCGACGGCAGGAGCCGACCCTGATGCTCCCCAGGACCGTACACCGTGAAGAGACGCGCAGTCACGGCCTTCACCAGACCGGCCGACGAGGCCTCAGCCACGGCTTCGGTCGCGGCCAGCTTCGTCTTGCCGTAGACGGTCGTGGGGTTGACGACGGCGTCCTCGGACAGGTGCCCACCGACCGCGCCGTATTCGAGCGCGGACCCGGTGTGCACCAGCTCCAGACCGGGCCAGTCGGCCGAGCGGCCGTGCGCCCTCACGAGCGCGAGCAGGCGCCGCACCAGGTCGACGTTGATGGCCTCCGCGCGGTCGGCATCGGTCTCCCGGCGATCGACGCCGTAGCCCACGAGGTTGAACGTCACCTCGGGACGCACGTCGCGGACGACGGCGGCCAGCCCGGCCTCGTCGAGCACGTCGCACTCCGCGACGGTCACGTCCGCGCCGTAGGCCATCGCGATCCGGCGGGCCAGGCCGCCGTCGCGGGCCACGGCCCACACGCGCGCACCCGCGCGGCTGGCCTCGCGCGCCACCCAGCGGCCGATGAAGCCGGTCGTGCCCAGCACGAGCACGCGGCGGCCCGTCAGCGCGGAGGCGTCGGCCGGCGGGCCGCTCACTGGCTCACCTTCGCCGGCGACTGATCGGGGTCGGCGGGCCGGGGCTGGAATGGCAGCGGCGCGCCGGGCGCAATGGGACCGGCCACGATGCGGTAGCCGTCCCCGCCCGTGCGCGAGGGCCCGTCGACGATCCAGACCGGGCGATCGGGAAAGGCCGCCCTTAGATCGGCAATCGTCGTCGCGTCGCGGTTCCAGGCGTAGATGGGCACCGCCGCCGACCAGTCGAGCGGGTTGTAGGTGGCGGCCGACGCGTAGTCCGGCGCGTTCAGGCCGTTCACCACCACGAGCGCCTTGCCGAAGCCGCGCGTCTCGGCCATCTCCCGGAGGTCTGGGCGCATTCCTCGAAAGCGGAAGTACTTGTCGGTGGCGCGCCAGGGCACGAAGGTGAGCACCGCCACCGCGCACGCCACCACCGCCATCACGGTGCCCTTGCGCTCGGCCAGGCCCGTGACCGTGTCGAACGTGTGGATGCCGCGCGCGCTCAGCGCGAGGAGGCTCGGCAGCGCCAGATACCAGTACCGGGCGCCGAAGTCGGGCCCGCCGGAGAAGTAGTTGGCGAAGTAGGCGGCCCACACGATCAACGCCGCGCCCGTCAGCGCCGTGTCGGCGCGCTCGAACCGGCCGCGCAGCAGGTGCACGAGCGCGAACGCGAGCGAGCCGGCGCCCCAGCCGAAGAGCTCCACCTGGGTGGCGGTGAGATTGAGGTTGGTGTTGATCACGCCGTCGATGAGGTCGTGGCCGGGCCGAGGATCGAGCGCCCAGCCCATGCCGCGATTGGGCCCGAAGCCGTAGTCGTTGGCCCCCGGGGCGTAGTAGCGGTCGTTGTATTCCATGATCGGGAACCGGGTCCCGCGGCCGGTGAAGTGCGCGTTGTAGGCGAGCAGCAGCGCGCCGACGGCCATCGACCCCAGCACGAGGCCGGCCGTCGAGGCGACGCGCAGGCGGCGGCCGCCGATGCCGATCGCGGACAGGCCGAGCGCGACGGCGGCGATGAGGGCGTCGAGCTGCCGCACGAACGCCATGCCGCCCAGCGCGGCGCCGGCCAGCCACGCCCATCGGCTGGCGCCGGTGCGGCGTGACCGTTCCACGCCCACGGCCGCGAGGAGGGCCAGGCTGAGCGTGGCGGGCTGCGGCATGAAGCTCATGCCGAGGAAGAGCGCCCATGGCGAGGCGACGAGCAGGGCGACGCCCGTCTGCCGGACGCGCCGCCCGTACCAGGTCTGCAGCAGCACGGCGATCAGGAGGACGTTCAGGCCCGAGAGCAGCGGGTTCACGAGCAGTTCCGCGCCGACCACGGCGCCGAGGGCCAGCACCGCCGGCCAGCCTGGCGGCACCACGCTGTACCAGCCCTGCGGCGACGCCGTCGTCAGGTACGTCTCGAAGGCGCGCGGCACGGGCGGGACGTCGATGGCCAGGCGCCCCTCCGCGAAGTAGCGCGCCTGGAACAGGTACTGGACCTCGTCGGGCACGTGCGGGTGGTTCTGGTACACCACGAGGTTCAGGGCCAGACACGTCACGACGACGACGCCCGCCGCCGTCCACTCGAAGACGCCGAGCGCCGGTTCCCCGTCGTGGCCGACGTCGGCCAGCGAGACGCGCGCGGGGGCCGCAAGTCCCGCGAGCCCGATCGTGCCCGCCTGGAGCGCCGTGAGGACCGCCGCGGTCACGAGCTCCCGGAGGTACACCCACACGTCACGACTGAGCGTGGCGCCGAGCATCACCGCCGCCACGACGAACAGCGCGGCGCGGCCCCAGCCGAACGCCGTGCCGACACCGCGGCCCAACCGCGCGACGCGGCCGCCCGTGGCCCAGCCCCACACGAGGAGCGCCGCCTGGAGCGCCAGCACGGCCAGGGCCACGGGGTGCTCCGCGAGCCTGGGCCAGTCCAGCGCGTGCTGGTAGCGGACGGGGGGCCCGGCCTGGATCAGGGTCAGGGCGGCGGCGGACCCGCCGATGGCCACCGCGGTCCAGCGACCCGTGGCCGCCCATGGCCCGCGCGCGCTGAGAGCGAGGGCGGCGAGGGCGGCCACCCCGGCGAACCAGAAGCGGGCGCCCGCGAGGCCGCCGTGGAGGTCGGCGGCCGCCGCCGCGACGCCTGACCAGAGCCCTACGGCGAGAGCGGCGATGAGGGCGCGGTCGAGACGGAGCATGGCGGGCGTCCGGACTATCGTCCGCTGGCCGACGCCATCTTAGTCCGGCGCGCGCGACGGGCCGGGCAACGGGGCGCGAGGCCGCGCACTGAAGGCCGGGTCGGCCGGGCCGATTCCCCGACGAGGAGCCCCGCGGCCGCCACGGCCGCGCGGGCGCGACGACTACACGTGCAGCCACGACGGACATTCCAGGCCCGTGCGACCGGGCAGACGGCGCCCGACCAGGCCGCCGCGCCGGCGGGACCGGTGCGGCCGCGTCGAGCCCGGCAGCGCCGGGGCTTGCCGCCCCGCCCGGCGGCGCCGGCGGCGCCGACGCCGGTCGTCGAGCCCACGGAGCTCGAGGCCGCGCCCCGGGCCGTCGCGCCGATCGTGGTGGCCACGGCCGACCCGTCGCTGCTCCGGATGCTCACCTTCGCGCTCGTGCAGGTGGGCCTGCCGCACACGACCTTCACGTCGGGGCTCGCGCTCCTCGAGCGGCTCCTCACGGCGCCCCGGGCCGCGCATCCGAGCGTCGTGGTCCTGGACGTCGACCTCCCGGGCGTCGACGGCCACGCCATCCTCGAACGCCTGTCGGTCGAACGGCCCGGCGCCTACCTGGTCGTGGCCCTCTCGTCGCACGCCGACGAGTCCGTGCAGGTGCGCTCGCTGCTCGCGGGCGCGCTGGACCACCTGGCCAAGCCCTTCAACGTGCGCGTGCTGTCGGTGAAGCTCCAGCAGTGGGCGGCCGTCGCCCGCCGGTGCGAGGCGGCCGCCTGATGCTGTCGCTCGACGCGCTGTCGGTGGCCCTCGCCGTGGAAGGCTCGCTCATCGCCATCGCCCTCGGGGCGCTCGCGATCCTGCGCGTCTGGCTCGTGATGCGCGCCCACCAGGTGGCCGACGGCGTGCAGCGCCTCGAGCCCCTGCTGCACGTGTGGCTCATCGACAACGCGGATCCGCACCAGCTCGTGCGCGCCCTCCGGTCCGAACATCCGCACGTCGCCTTCCACGCCGTCGCCCGGCTGGCCACGGCCTACGTGACACTCGAACGCCAGCAGGTGCTGGCGCCGATCCTCCGGGCGGAGCCCTGGGTGGAGCGGATGCTCGCCCGCGGGCGTTCGATCTTCTGGTGGCGGCGCTTCGACGCGGCTCGCCTCCTGACCATCGTCGGCGCGCCCGACGACGGCCCTCTGATCACGACCCTGCTCGCGGATCGGCACCCCGCCGTGCGCCTGGTGGCCATCGACGCCGCGGCCCGCCTGGGCGGGCTGCTCGTGGATCACGAGCTCGACGGCGTGCCCCGCCGCCAGGACGCGGTACAGGCGTATCAGCTCGCCGCGCTGGCGCGCAACCCGCGGATCGTCGAGGCGGCGCTGCTGCCGCGCCTCACCATGGACGCCCCGCCGCCGGAGCTCTCCGTCTGGATCGACGCCGCCGGCGCGCTCGCCTCGCCCGCCGCGCTCGGCCGCGTGGTGACGCTTGCCGGCCACCCGGAGCCGCTGGTCCGCGTCCATGCCGCCCGGGCGTTGCGCCGGCACCCGGATCCCGACACGGTTCCGGCACTCCTCGCGCTCCTGGCCGACGCCGACTGGCGCGTACGGGCGCAGGCGGCCCGCGCGCTCGGCGCCCTGCGCGTCAGGACGGCCACCGACGCCCTCGCCGTCGCGGTTCGCGATCGATCGTGGTGGGTGCGCTACCGCGCGGCGCTGGCCCTGGCGCAGATCGGCGGCCACGGCAAGGACGAGCTCCTCGCCGTGGCACGCGGCGACGATCCCCTGGCCCGCGACATGGCGGTCCTGGTCTCGGGGCTGTCGGCCCCGGCGGTCGTCGAGATGTCGGAGGTCTGACGGCCGTGCCCCTCCACGCCGACTGGTGGTTCCTCGAGGTCCTGCGGGTGGCCGACGTCGCCATCCTCTGGTACATGCTGCACGTGAACTCGTTCTTCGCGCTGCTGCTGGTCCTGGCGGCGCCGCAGCTCTTCGCGCACTGGCGGTTCGGGAGCGAGGACGTGCTCGCCCGCAGCCTCACCTCGTCCGCGGTGCCGCGCGTGAGCATCCTGGTGCCCGCGCACAACGAGGCGGTCACGATCGTGGACAGCGTCAGGGCGCTGCTCACCCTGCAGTACCCCTACTACGAGGTCGTCCTCGTCAACGACGGCTCGACCGACGACACGCTGCAGCGCCTCATCGACGCCTACGACCTCTACGAGGTGCCACCCGCCGTCATGCGCCGCCTCCGCACGAAGCTGGTCCGCGGCTACTACCGGTCCCGCACGTGGTCGAAGCTGCTGGTCGTCGACAAGCACGGGGGCGGCAAGGCCGACGCGCTCAACGTGGCGCTGGACGCCGCCCGCTACCCGTTCGCGCTGGCCTGCGACGCCGACACGCTCATCGAGCCGGACGCCCTGCTCCGCCTGGCGCGGCCGTTCCTGTTCGACCAGAAGATCGCGGCCGTCGGCGGCACGATCCGCGTCGTGAACTCGTGCACGGTCAAGGAGGGGCGCGTGGTGGACGCGCGCGTGGACAGCCACTGGCTGGCCGGCATCCAGACGGTCGAGTACCTGCGGGCCTTCCTGTTCGGCCGGCTCGGGTGGAACCTGCTCGGCGGGAACCTGATCATCTCCGGGGCCTTCGGGCTCTTCCGCCGCGACTACCTCACCGAGATCCTCGGCTACGCGACGAGCACCGTGACCGAGGACTTCGAGCTGATCGTGCGGCTGCAGCGCCACCTGCGCGAGCAGGCCATCGGCGCGAAGGTGGTCTTCATCCCCGACCCGGTCGCCTGGACGGAGGTCCCCTCGTCGATCGCGGTCTTCGGCCGCCAGCGCGAGCGGTGGCACCGCGGCCTCATCTCCACGATGGTGGCCCACCGGCACGTGCTGCTGAATCCAAAGTACGGCGCGACGGGGCTCATCGCGATGCCGTACTTCCTGGTGGCGGAGCTGCTGGCGCCTGTGGTGGAGGCGGCCGGCCTCGTCATCACCATCGGCTGCACGCTGACCGGCACGCTGTCGCCGCGCTTCGCGCTGGCGTTCTTCGTGGCCGCGTATCTCTTCGGCTCGCTCCTGTCCCTGGCGGCGATCCTGATGGAAGAAGTGAGCTTCCACCGGTACCGGCGGCCGATGGACACGCTGCGCCTGGTGGCCTTCGCGTTCCTGGAGCCGTTCGGCTACCGGCAGATCACGGTGTGGTACCGGCTGAAGGCGTTCTGGCGCTACTTCCGCGGCGATCACACCTGGGGCCGCATGCAGCGGGTGGGCTTCGGCGGCGCGCCAGCGGCCGGCGCGGGCGCGGCCCAGACCGGACCGGCCCGGGCCGCTTGACCGCCGACCCGCGTCACCGGAACACGATGCGCAGGCCAGCCCACACCATGTAGTTGTTGTCGATGTCGTCGGCGTGGTCGAAGAAGAGCCGTCCCTCGCCGACGAGCAGGTACCGCACGTCGCTGGCGGTGCGCGCCAGCTGGACGCCGCCGTGCAGGAGCCACGACCCCGTGATCGTGTCCGAGTGCGTCACGTCCCACACGCCGACGCCGGTGCCGACGAAGCCCTTCTCGCTCTGGCCCCAGTAGTTCAGCTCGACGTCGCCGAAAAGGCTGCTGTTGCCGGTCTCCTCGGTGTTCACGGCCACGCCGATGCCGGGCGCCACGCGCCAGCCCGACGAGCCGAGACGCAGATCCAGGCCGCCCTTGCCGCCGACGAGCGCCGCGCACTGCCCGTTCTCGACGGTCACGCCGTCCACGTCGGCCGCGCGCAGCCGGCGCTCCTTGCCGCCCAGGATCTCGATGAAGGCATCGACCTTGGCGCGCCGATCGCGTTCGGCCGCCTCCGCGGCCTGCCGGGCGGCCTCGGCCGCTCTGGCCTCCTCGGCCTTCCGGGCCGCCTCGGCCACCCGGGCCTCCTCGGCCTTCCGGGCGTCCTCGGCCTTTCGCGCGTCTTCCGCCTTCCGCGCCTCGTCGGCCTTCCGCGCCGCGGCTGCTTCGGCGGCGGCCCGCCGCGCGTCCTCCGCACGCTTCAGTTCAGCGGCCCGCGCGGCCTCGGCGGCCCTGGGGCTCGGCCCCGTGCTGGCCAGCGCGAGATTGGCGCACGCCGTGGGCACCACGAAGGTGTAGCCGCGGTTGCCGTCGTCGAGGCTGAACTCGTAGGCCTCGAACGCGGTGTCGCCCCCCCACTGGACGTTCCGCAGAATGGCGGGTGTGCCGCGCTCCCGGAGTGCCATCCACTCCAGCTTCGAGCCGACGGGCACGGTGACGTTGCGAAGGGCGGTCGCCTCCGTGAGCGTGCGCACGGCCTCCGCGCCGAGATACCCGATGCCGGCCGACTCGAACACGGCCTGGATGTCCGCGGCCATACCCGGCCTGGCCATCATGGCGCGCACCGCGTCCACGCTTTCGACCGGGCCGAAGAACCGGCGTGAGGTGTTGAGGCGGGTGGTGACGTGCACGCCAGGCTCGACGGCAATGCCCGCGCGCTGGGTGGAAGATTGAGCGTCCTGCGCAACGGCTGGGCCAGCAGCGAATACAACCACCCCGATGGCCCATGCGCAGGCAACGTTGGCGAACGTCGTCTGTGTCATGGCGCGACTCCCCGAGCGGCGATGCCGCTCTCTGGGAATGCGCTTCAAGCATCGTGCCTCGATGCGGTGCGAAGAACAGGCGCGTACGCGGCCGTCGGCGCAGGGATCTCGGCCGAGCTTCCGCCGATCCACCCATTACGCCCCACGCATCACCCACGGTGCGGTGATTTTGCACACCGTTCGTCGGAGGCCGCGGGTGGACGTGGCCGGGGCCGATCCGTGTCGACCACCCGGCTCAGCACGACGCGCCGGACCGCCTCGACGGTGCGGCGTGCGCGAGGATGCCGTCACTCGAGGTTCGGCACGCGCGTGAACGGCCGGTCAGGCCCGGCCAGCGTGGGCACCGCTGCCGTCCGCCGCGGTCGCCCCGCGTGCTACCCCCCCGGGGCACGCGGACGCCGCGGCATGGGCCGGGCCCACGCTGACCGTGACACGTCGGGCGCGTCCGTCCACGACGGCGCCCGCCACATCGCGCCGCACTCGGCGGCCGGGGTCGACTCCGTGCCTTCCCCCTCTATGAGTGGCGCAAGACGTCCCCGCGGTCTTCGCCCGCCGGGCCGAGCACGGCGCGACGACTCGACGGAGGATTCGCGCCATGTGGGAGATGACCATGCATCCTCACGACAGAGCCCGGCGCCGTTCAGGCCTCGCGGCCCTCTTCCGCGGCACCGGCGCACTCCTCCTGTGGATGGGGCTCGGCAGTCTCGGCGCGGCGGCGCTGCCGGCGCGCGCCGATGCCCAACAGGTCGTGGACCTGGCGTCCGACACCACGTGGAACGTGTCGAATTCCAGCCACGCCCCCATCGGGCAGGCCGTGTACGTCTGCCCGAACGCGACGTTTCCCCAACAGTGTCCCGCCGGCGCGACGCTCTGGGACTGGCCGGACCCGGGCTTCTATCCGACCTACGCGGAAATCCCCGGCGCCAACAGCATCTGGGCCCCCGGCGAGACGTCGACGACCTCCTCGTCGCACAAGCGCTTCATCTTCAGGAAGTCGGTCGTGCTGGTCGGCACGCCGGTGTCGGGCACCTTCTACATGACGGCGGACGACTACGTGGAGCTGCGCGTCAACGGCAGCCTCGTGGGGGCGGTCGGCAGCACCGTCACGCCGGCCATCTGGCCGCTCGAAGCGTTCGATGTGCTGCCGTTCCTGACGTCCGGCACCAACACGTTCGAAATCACGGCCGAGAACGGCCCGACCAGTTTCGGCCTGGGTCTGGATACCTATTCCAACAACCCGGCCAATACCATCTTCGGCGGGCGGCTCACCGCGACCGGCAATGCGGGTCCGCCCGGAGCGCCCGCCATCGTGCAGGCCGAGGTGAGCGGCCAGGACGTACGCCTCCGCTGGAGCGCGCCGACGACGGGCGGCGCCGCCACCGCCTACACGCTGCTCGCCCGCCTGGCCCCCGGCGCACCGCCCGTGGCGTCGGTGCCCCTCGGCGCGGCGATGTCGCTGAACGTGACGGCGCCGCCCGGCCTCTTCATCCTCACCGTGCAGGCCAGCAACACGGCAGGGACCGGCCCGGAGTCCGCGCAGGCCCAAGTCTTGGTCCCGCAACCCGCTGTCCCGCCGGGGCCCGCCACGCTCACGGCATCGGTGACGGGCACGACCGTGAACCTGACGTGGACGGCCCCCACGACCGGTGGCTTCCCCACCGGCTACCAACTGCTGGCGGGCGCGACGCCCGGCTTCACGCAGCCGATCGCCTCGGTCCCGCTGCCGGCCACGGCCACGACCCTGTCGATTCCGGGCGTGCCGTTCGGGACGTACTACCTGCGTCTCGTCGCGACAGGCGCCGCGGGCGCCGGCCCGGCGTCGAACGAAGTGACCGTCGTCGTGACCCCGCCGGTGCTGCCAGGAGCGCCGTCGCTCAGTGCACAGGTGAGCGGCCACACGGTCACTCTCTCGTGGACGCCTGGAACGGGCGGTGCGCCCGACCGCTACCAGTTGCTCGTCGGCGGCCTGCTCGTCGATGCCGGTGCATCCACGTCGATCTCGGCGCCGAACGTGCCGTCGGGCGCCTACGTGGTCAACATTCGCGGGCTGAACGCCGCCGGCGCCGGCCCGTTCTCCGTGCCCGTGACCTTCCTGGTGCCGTAGTGGCCTGGACCGGCTGAACCAAGGCCACGTCAGCCCGTCCAGGCCACCAGGCGTGTGGCGGACGGCGGACGGCTGCCGGTGCTCCAAGGCCCAGCCGGGCTGTTAGGATCGGCCCGGCATGGCCGACATCACCGAGCTGCTCAACCAGTGGCGGGGCGGCAGGCAGGAGGCGTTCGACGAGTTGGTGCCGCGCGTCTACGACGAGATGCGCGCCATCGCCGCCGGGCTGCTCCGGGGGGAGCGTCCGGGCCACCTCCTCGACACGGGGGCCCTGGTCCACGAGGCGTATCTGCGGCTCGTGGACCAGACCCGCATGTCGTGGAACGGCCGCGCGCACTTCTTCGGCGCCGCGGCCACGGCCATGCGGCGCATCCTGGTGGATCAGGCGCGCCGCCGGCTGGCCGACAAGCGCGGGGCCGGCGCACCGCATGAAGATCTCGACCTGGCCGTCACGCTCGCCGTCGAGCCGAACCTCGACGTGCTGGACGTGCACCAGGCGCTCGTCGCGCTCGCGGACTTCGACCCGGACCTGGCGCGGCTGGTCGAGCTCCGCTACTTCGCCGGCCTGACGCTCGAGGAGACGGCCGACGTGATGACCGTGTCCCCACAAGCCGTCAGCCGCGACTGGACGGTGGCCCGCGCCTGGCTGGCGCGCCGGCTCGGCGGGCCGGCTCCGGCGCCCGGCGCCGCCGGCGCGGCGTGATGCATTCGGCCCGCTGGACGGTCATCAAGCGCGAGTTCGCGCGCGTCCAGGCCCTGCCGCCGGAAGCGCGCGACGAGGCGCTGGCGTCGCTCGACGCCGCCCTGCGGGACGAGGTTGCGTCGCTGCTCGACGGGCTCGGGAAGGCCGCGCCTGGCCTCGACGGCGACCGCATCGGCCCTCTCGTCCAGCTCGACGACGCTCGGCCGGCGCCCGCGCGCATCGGTCCCTGGCGCGTCGTGCGCACGCTGGGACGCGGCGGGATGGGCGTGGTGTACCTCGGCGAGCGCCAGGCCGACGACGTCGTGCTGCGCGCGGCCATCAAGGTGGTGGCCGGCCTCGGCCATGGCGCCGACATCGCACGGCGCTTCCGCGCCGAACGGCGCATCCTGGCGTCGCTGGACCATCCAGGCATCGCGCGCCTGATCGATGGCGGCACGACCGACGACGGCCTGCCGTATGTCGCCCTCGAGTTCGTGGAAGGCGTGCCGCTCACGGACTACGCGCGCGCGCACCGGCTCGACGTCCGCGCGCGGCTCGCCCTCTTCCGTCAGGTGTGCGACGCCGTCGCGTTCGCCCACGGCCGGCTGGTGGTGCACCGCGACCTGAAGCCGGGCAACGTCCTCGTGACGGCCGACGGCGCCGCGAAGCTCCTCGACTTCGGCATCGCCAAGGTGCTCGCGATCGATGGCGACGAGTCCGCGGGGCCCGCCACCGTGACGGCGCAGGGATGGATGACGCCAGCCTACGCCAGCCCCGAGCAGCTGCGCGGTGAGCCGACCACGACCGTGTCGGACGTCTACTCGCTGGGCTTGATGCTGTACGAACTGCTGGTCGATGCCGCGGCCATCCCCCGCGGCGCCAACCCGGTCGATGCCGCCAAGGTGAAGCTCGAGGGCGCCATCCCGAAGCCGTCGACCGCCGTGGTCCGCGCGAGCGGCGAGGGCGCGGGACGTACTCCCGCGGAGCGCGCCCGTCTCGCCCGCACGCTGCGCGGCGACCTCGACACCATCGTGCTCGCGGCGCTGGCCGTGGAGCCGGCGCGCCGGTATGCCAGCGTCACCGCGCTCGCCGACGAAATCGACCGCTACGCCTCGGGCCAGCCCGTCCGGGCGCGTGCGGACAGCGTCGGTTACCGCGCGGTCAAGTTCGTGGGGCGCAACCGGTGGGCGGTGGCGCTCGGCACCCTGGCCGCGGCGGCCATGGTCGTGGGACTCGTGGCGTCCCTCCTCGGCCAGCAGCGCGCCGAACGGGCCGAGGCCGAGGCCCGCAGGAGCGCCGCCACCGCGGACCGCGTGTCGGAGTTCATGGTGGGACTCTTCAACGTCAGCGACCCTGGCGAGGCGCGCGGCAACGCCGTGACCGCGCGGGAGTTGCTCGACGCGGGCGCGACGCGGATCGCGCGGGAGCTGGCCGGCGAGCCCGACGTCCGCGCCCGGCTCGACACGGTCATGGCCCGCGCCTATGGCGAGCTGGGGCTCTACGAGCGCCAGCGCGCCATCCTGCAGCTGGAGCTCGACGACGCGAAGACGCGGTTCGGCGAGGCATCGCCGCAGGCCCTGGCGCTCATGACGAAGCTCGCCGTGCCCCTCATGCGCCTGGGCCGACACACCGACGCGCTGCCGCTCGTGACGGCGGCCGTGACCGGATTCGAAAGCGCGCAGCCGCCGAACCCACTGGAGCTCGGACGCGCCCTCACGCAGCTGGCCACGGCCCAGTGGCGCCTCGGGGACCTGCCTGCGGCCAAGGCCACCAGCACACGCGCGATCGCCATCACGGCATCGGCGCCCGATCGGACCGACGCGGACGCGATCGCGTCGGTCACGTCCGGCGCCATCGTGCGATGGATGGCGGGCGAGTACGACGAGGCGCGGCCGATGTACGAACGGCTGCTGGCCCTGTCGATGGCCGCCTACGGCGAGGACTCGCCGAGCACGGCCAACGTCCTCAACAACCTCGCCATCCTCGAGGACGAGGCGAAGCGACCCGACGCCGCGCGCCGCACTCACGAACGCGCGCTGGCCATCAGGCGCCGCATCCTCGCCCAGGATCATCCCGACATCGCCGAGACCCTGAACGGCCTGGGAGTGGTGGAACAGGGATCTGGGCGCCATGCGGAGGCCCGGGCGCACCTGGAAGAAGCGTTGACGATCCGGATGAAGGCGTTCGGCGAACGCAACGAGATGGTGGCCACGACGGAATACAACCTGGGGCTCGCCATGACGGGCCTGGGGGACGCGGCGCGGGCCCGGGCCCTGTTCGAGCACGCCCGCTCGACGTTCGTCGCGGTTCTCGGGCCCGCCCACCCGTACGTGTCGTACCCCGTGGAGGGACTCGGGCGGCTCGAACGGACGCTCGGCCGGCGCGCGGAGGCCGAGCGGCTGCTGGCAGAGGCCCTCGCCCTGCGGGACGCCGCGTTCGGCGCCGCGCACCCGGCGGTCGTCGCCCTGCGCCGCGAACTGGACGACCTGCGGGCGGGGGCGCGCCCGTAGGCGGCCGGCCTAGGGCTTTGGCTTCTCCGCGTATTGCTTGCGGGTGTCGCGCATGAAGTACTTCCGCGCCGGCATCTCGACCTTCGGCAGCGACGCCTTGTCCATCACGGCGTCGGCGGCGATGAGCTGGTTCTCGTGCAGGAGGAACGCCGTGAGTGCGTACACGTCGTCGTCGGTCAGCGATCCGGGTGCCGTTGGGGGCATCGCGCGGCGGACGTAGTCGAACACCGTCGTGGCATACGGCCAGTAGTTGCCGATCGTGTGCGGCACCTTGGGGTCCTTCGAGAAGGGGAACCCGTCGCCAGGCGCGCGCCCCACGAGCACGTCGTTCGGCCCTTCCTTCCCGGTCTTGCCGTGGCACTGCGCGCACTTCGCGGCGTAGATGGCCGCGCCGTCGGCCGCCGTGCCCCGTCCGGCCGGCAGGCCCGTGCCGTCCGGCCGGACGTCGATGTCGCGGGCGGCGATCTCCGCCGGCGTGGCGGGGCGTCCAATGCCGTAGCGCGCGGGCGCCTGGGCGAAGGCGGCGGTGGCCAGTCCCGAGACGAGGAGCGTCGCGGCCGCAGTGAGGTGTCGGTGGCGTCTCATCCCCACGCCTCTTCCTTGTAGACGACCGTGCCGTCGGCCCTGACGACCCACCCGGTGATCGGGTTCATGTGGTAGGTGGCGGTCCCGGGGCCGCGCTGCGCCAGGAGGGCCGCGCGGGTGGGCTGCACGTAGCCGGTCTCGTCCACCGCGCGGCTCATGATCACGGCCTCGCCGCCCTGCCATTCCCACAGGTGGCGGAAGCGCGTGTGCGCCAGGGGCAGGACCGGCTCCTGCAGGCGCGCCGCCGTCCACGTGGTCCCGCCGTCGGTGGACACCTCGACCTTCTGAATCCGGCCGGCGCCCGTCCACGCGATCCCCTGGATCTCCACCCAGCCCTTCTCGATCGTCTTGGGATACGCCGGCGCCGTGATGAGCGAGCGCGCGTCCATCCGGAAGCTGAACTGCCGCGCGGTGTCGTTCGCGTACGGCTCCGTGTACTTCGAGGTCTCCTCGCGCGTCATGAACGGCGCGTCGGACACCTCGATCCGGCGGAGCCACTTCACGCTCGTGTTGCCCTCCCATCCGGGCAGGAACAGGCGCGCCGGGTAGCCCTGCTCGGGTCGGATCGACTCGCCGTTCTGGCCGTAGGCCACGAGCGCGTCGTCGAGGGCCTTCTCCAGGGGCACGCTGCGCGTGAGGACCGCCGCATCGCTGCCCTCGGCCAGGAGCCACGCCGCTCCCGCCTTGACGCCGGCCTCGTCGAGCAGCGTCTTCAGCCGGACGCCCGTCCACTCGCTCGTGCTGGTCAGCCCCGCGAGCTGGCCCGGCGTCGTCTCCGGTCCGGCGGTGCGCGCGAGGTTGCCGGAGCACTCGAGGAAGTAGATCTGCGAGTGCGACGGGAAGCGCTTGAGGTCGGCCAGCGAGAAGATCAGCGGGCGCTCGACCATGCCGTGGATGAGCAGCGAGTAGTTCGCGGGGTCGATCTCGGGCACCCCGCCGTGGTGGCGTTCGAAGTGAAGGTCGGCGGGCGTGATCGTGCCCATCAGCTCGTGATGGGGCGTGCCCGACGAGGTCGCGCCGCGCACGAGCCGCTGCACCCGGGCGGACGGCGCGCGCTGTCCGGTGGCACGGGGCGGCGTGCCCCGGACCTTCGTGGGATCGGCCGGAGCCTGCCCGGCGGCCGTCGTGCCGAGGGCCACCGCGCCGGCCGCCCCGGCGATCAGATCGCGTCGCGTCACGCGCATGGAACCTCCGTGTCGAAGTAGCCGGGAGTATAGGGGCTCCCCGCTGTGCCGACAAGCGCAGGATCGGCCCGAATCGGCTGAGCCGCCGGCCGCCGGCCGTACGGCCGGGGGACGTACCCGAGGTCCGCCTGCAAGAAATCCGGGCGGCCCCGTTCTCACCGTGGAGGCAGGGCATGACCATGGTGAACGGGTTCTGGCGGTGGCTCACGGCGGACCCTCGGCACGGACAGATCACGACACTGGGCCTGCTGCTGGCCTACGGAGCCGGCGGGCTCGGCTTCGACGTGTCGGCCGCGCAGTGCGGGGTCACGGTCGCCACGGCGCTCGCCGTGCAATGGCTGGGCGACGGCTGGCGCGGCGCGCCCCGGCGGTCCGGCGCCAAGAGTGCCCTCATCTCGTCGCTGTCGCTCTGCCTGCTGCTCCGCACCGACGACCTCGCGTGGGCGGCGGCCGGTGCCGCCATCGCGGTCGGCTCGAAGTTCCTCATCCGGGTCGGCGGCAAGCACGTCTTCAACCCGACCAACGGCGCCCTGGTCGCCCTGCTGCTCCTGACCGACGCGGCGTGGGTCTCCCCGGGTCAGTGGGGGGCCGGCGCGATGGCGGGGTTCGGCTTCGCGTCCGCGGGCCTCGCCGTCGTGCACCGTTCGGCGAGGAGCGACGTGACGCTCGCCTTCCTCGCCGGCTACGCCGCCCTGGTGCTGGCGCGCGCGGCGTGGCTCGGCGATCCCTGGGCCGTGCCCGTCCATCACCTGGAGAGCGGCGCGTTCCTGCTGTTCGCGTTCTTCATGATTTCCGATCCCAAGACGACGCCCGACTCGCGCGCCGGACGCGTCCTCTTCGCGTTGGCCGTGGCCGCCGGCGCCGCCTGGGTGCACTTCCGCCTCTTCCGTCCCAACGGCTTCCTGTGGGCGCTGGCGTGCGCGTCCCCGTTCGTGCCGGTCCTGGACCGGCTGCTCCCGGCCCTGCGCTACGCCTGGCCGGCCCCGATTCCCTCGTCCCTGTCACTCGATTGGAGGTCCCCGATGATTCGCCGGTCCGTCGTCACCCTGCTCACCGCCCTCGCGCTGGGGCCCGGCCTCGCGCCGCGCGCCGAGGCGTTCTGCGGCTTCTACGTGTCCAGGGCGGACACCTCGCTCTTCAACAAGGCGTCGCAGGTCGTGCTCGTCCGCGACGGCGACCGTACCGTGATCACCATGGCCAGCGACTTCCGCGGGAGCCCGCGCGAGTTCGCGATGGTCGTGCCGGTGCCGACCGCGATCACGCGCGAGCAGATCCACGTGGCCGACGCGCCGATCGTGGCGCACCTCGACGCCTACACCGCCCCGCGGCTGGTCGAGTACTACGACGGGAATCCCTGCGCGGTCCCGTCTCCGGCGGCGGCGATGGACGCCGCCCGCGCCATGGGCGCCATGCGGCAGTCGGTGGCCGAAGCACTCAAGCGGGAGAAGAGCCTCGGCGTGACCATCGAGGCCCGCTACACCGTGGGCGAGTACGACATCCTCATCCTGTCGGCCACGCAGAGCTCGGGTCTCGAGACGTGGCTGCGCGAGAACGGCTACAGGATCCCGCGCGGGGCGAGCGAGGTGCTGGGCAGCTACATCCGCCAGCAGATGCGCTTCTTCGTGGCGCGCGTGAACCTGGCCGAGCAGGCGCGGCTCGGCGTCGCCACGCTCCGGCCGATCCAGGTGGCGTACGAGTCCCCGAAGTTCATGCTGCCGCTCCGCCTCGGCATGGTGAACGCCGACGGCCCGCAGGAGCTCTTCGTCTACGCGCTGACGCGCAAGGGCCGCGTCGAGAGCACGAACTACCGCACGGTGAAGCTCAGGACCGACGTCGAGATCCCGGCCTACGTCAAGGACCCGGCCGAGTTCACGAAGATGTACCGGGCCGCCTTCGATCGCCACGTCGCCGACGAGGGCGGGCGCGCCGTGTTCCAGGAGTACGCGTGGGACATGGCCTGGTGCGATCCGTGCGCGGCCGACCCGCTGTCGCGCGACGAGCTGCGGCAGCTGGGCGTCTTCTGGCTCGATGACGCGCCGGCCGGGCCGCAGCCGATGGCGCGGCGCCCGGTGGCCGGTCCGCAGGACGTCTTCGTCACCCGCCTCCACGTGCGCTACGACGCCGCGCACTTCCCCGAGGACCTCGTCTTCCACGAGACCGGCGACCGCACGAACTTCCAGGGCCGCTACGTCCTGCGCCACGCGTGGACGGGACCGGCGGCGTGTCCGCAGGCCACGGCGTACTACCGCCAGGTGGCGGAACGTCACGAGCGCGAGGCGCAGACCCTCGCCTCGCTCACGGGCTGGTCGATCGACGAGATTCGCGCCCGCCAGGGGGCGTCGCCGCGGCCGGGCCCCGAGCCGCCGGACCGGGCCCCCCGGCCGGTGCCGCCGCCCGTCGCCTGGTGGCGCCAGCTCTGGAAGCGCTGAGGCACGGCCCGGGCGGGACAGGCTCGCCCGGGCGCGCCCGGCCGGGCGGGTGTAGGATGCTCCGGATCTCAGGAGGATCCATGTCCAAGACGCTGACCCGTCGTGAGTTCGTCCAGACGTCCGCGGGCACCGGCCTCGCGCTCGGCGCCGTCCCCGCCTTCGGCCAGGCCCCGGCGATGCGCACCGGCGCGTCGAAGCCCGTCGTCATCTCCAGCGACAACGGCAACGTCTACAAGAACGGCGGCACGAAGGTGTGCGTGCAGCAGGCCTTCGAGATGATGACGAGCGGCGGCAAGGACGTCCTCGACTCGCTCATCGCCGGCGTGAACATCGTGGAGCTGGACCCCACCGAGTCGGGCGTGGGCTACGGCGGGCTGCCCAACGCCGACGGCGTCGTCCAGCTCGACTCCTGCTGCATGCACGGCCCGGCCAAGCGCGCGGGCGGCGTGGCCGCCATCGAGGGCGTGCGCGCGCCGTCGCTCGTGGCGAAGGCGGTGATGGAGAACACCGATCACCACCTGCTGGTCGGCAAGGGCGCCCAGGAATTCGCGCGCTCGATGGGCTTCACCATCGAGGACGACCTGAACACCGAGAAGTCGCGGCGGCTGTGGCTCGAGTGGAAGCGCCGGGTCGATCCCGAGCACTACCTCGATCCCAAGAAGCGTGAGCGCGCGGGCCTCATGGCCGGCCTGCAGATGGTGCGCGAGGGCCTCATCGACCCGAACCACTTCTGGGGCACCATCAACTGCGACGGCGTCAACGCCAAGGGCGAGGTGTGCGGTGTCACGACCACCAGCGGCCTGGCATGGAAGATCCCGGGCCGCGTGGGCGACTCTCCCATCCTCGGCGCGGGCCTGTACGTGGACAACGAGGTCGGGGCCGCCGGGTCCACCGGGCGCGGGGAAGCGAACCTGTACGGCCTGTGCTCGTTCTTCATCGTCGAGCAGCTGCGGGCCGGCAAGTCGCCGAAGGACGCCGGGATGGAGGCGCTCCGTCGCGTCAAGGCCAACACGATCGAGAAGCGCCTGTTGAACAGCAAGGGCAACCCGGCCTTCGGCCTCAGCTTCTACGTGCTGAACAAGAAGGGCGAGTTCGCCGGCGTCTCGATGTACGAGACGAAGTTCGCGGTGTGCACCGAGAACGGCCCCGAGACCCGCACCTGCGAGCCGCTCCTGCCGGGCAGCAGCACCGACTAGACCGCGTCACGGCTTCTTCGGAATCGTCCAGAGGTAGATCTTCCGGCCGTTGACGTCGAGCTCCTGCTCGGGCTTCCAGTCGCCCATGTCGAAGGCGTGGGAGACGATGCGCGTGCCGGGCTTGAGGTCGCGCAGCAGCTTGGGCCGGAGCTTCACGTTCAGGCTGGGCAGCAGGTAGAGCGTCACGACGGTGGCCGGCGAGATGTCGGCCTCGAACAGGTCCGCCTGCTGGATCCGGACGCGGTCGCCGACCCCGTTCCGCTGCACGTTCTCGGTCGCGTCCTTGATGCGCTCGGGGTCGATGTCGATGCCCACCGCGCGGGCGCCGTACTTCTTCGCCGCGGTCACCGGAATCCGCCCATCGCCGGTGCCCAGGTCGTAGACGACGTCGTCCTTCGTGACCTTGGCCGCAAGCAGCATCGCGTCCACCACCTCCTGCGGCGTCGGCACGTAGATGACGTCCGGACGGCGGGTGGCGGCCCCGGCCTGGGCGGCCGCTGGCGGGGCAGGCAGGACGAGGAGGGCCGTCAGGCCGACGGCCAGAGTCGTGACGCGCATGGACATCTGCACTCCTCGGGGGAGGGGCGAGTATACCGGCCCGCCTTCCGCTTTGACGACCGGGCGGCCTGGAATGGCTGCCCAGGGAATCCGCCCAGAACACCAACCCCAACTATCACACACATTGTCGAACATTTTGCTGTTAGACGAACGTTCGTTCACAATGACACCGTGTCACGGCCGATTGCCAGAGCCAACGGGCTGCGCAGCCGCAGGGCGCTCGTGGAGCGCGGCCTGGCGCTGACTGCCCAGGGCGGCCGGCAACGGGCGAGCATCGGCGCGCTGGCCGGCGCGCTCGGGATGAGCAAGAGCGCCGTCCACGCCCACTTCGGCTCCAAGGCCGCGCTCGAGGCCGCGCTCGTGGACGAGGCGGCGGATCGGTTCGGACGGGCGGTGGTCGACCCGGCCGGGACCGCGCCTCCGGGGCTGGCGCGCCTCGCGGCCCTCTGCGACGCGTTCCTGCTGTTTGCGGCGGAGTCCGGCGGGGCGGGGCTCACGCCCGTCCACCGGGCCTTCGGACGCGACCTGGCCGCCGCCGCCGAATCCAGACGGGCGGCCTGGGCGGCCTCGTGGCGCCGCACCCTCGACCAGGCGGCGACCGGCGCCGAGGCCGCCGGCGAGCTGGCCCGCGGCACCGACCCGGCGCAGGTGGCCTTCGAGCTCGAGGCGCTCCTGAACGGCGCCGTCCACGCCATCGAGACCACGCCTCCGGGGGACGTCGTCCGACGCACCCGCCTCGCGGTGGATCGGACGCTCCTCGGCTGGTCCGCGCGGTAGCCCTCGTCCCCACACCGCCGGACCCGCACGCCGGAGGCGGCCGCGCCAGACGATATGCTGTGGCGCGCTCACCGATGAAGATCGCGACCTGGAACGTCAATGGCATCCGCGCGCGGCAGGGGCAGCTGCTCGACTGGCTCGCCGCGGAACGGCCCGACATCGTCTGCCTGCAGGAAGTGAAGGCCTCGATCGACCAGCTGCCGTTCGAGCTGCGGGACGTGGACGGCTACTGGACCGGCTGGCACGGCGACAAGGGCTACTCGGGCGTCGGCCTGCTCGTGGCCAAGACGGCGGTGGCTGCGCCGCCCGTCTACACGCATCCGCCCTTCGACTTCGAACGGCGCGTGATCTCGGCCGAGCTCGACTTCGGGCGCGGGCCGGTGCTGACCTCGTCGTTCTACGTGCCCAACGGCGGCAAGGACTACGAGGCGAAGCTCCGCTTCCTCACGGCCATGGACGCCTGGGCCGCCGACCACCAGGCGGCGGGCCGGCCGCTGCTCTTCTGTGGCGACCTGAACGTGGCCCGGACCGACATGGACATCCACCCGAAGGAGCGGAAGGTCAACCAGGTCGGCGCGCGTGAGGACGAGCGGGCCCTGATCGAGCGGCTGCTGTCGCGAGGGCTCGTGGACGTGGGACGGACGCTCCATCCGTCCGACGACGCGCTGTTCACCTGGTGGGCGCCGTGGCGCAACCTGAAGCAGCGCAACATCGGCTGGCGGATCGACTACGTGGTGGCGTCGGCCGGACTGGCGGCATCGGCCACGACGTGCGTGGTGCAGCGCGAGGTGGGCACCAGCGATCACGGCCCGGTGGTGGCCACCTTCACCTGAGTCGTCGAGCGACGCCCAGCGGGCCGGCGGCGCTTGAGGCCCGGGCCGCGCGGGAGTACGCTGTCGCGCCATGGCCACGCCCCGCCGCCGCTGGATCACCCTGGTCTCGATCGCCCTGGCCGGCCTCGGCGCCGTGGCGTTCGTCGCCGCGCCGCGCACGGTCGCGCAGGGCGCCGGCCGCCCGCCCGGCAGCACCTACACGGGCAAGGCGTTCACCTTCACCGAGGTCGCGCCGGGCGTGTACCACGCCGTCGGGACCGGCGCACTCGCCGTCGGATGCAACGCCTCGGTCGTCGTCAACGACGATGGCGTCCTCGTGGTGGACACGCACCTGTCGCCTGGAGCGGCCTGGGCGCTGCGCGAGGAGATCCGGACCCTCACGCCCAAGCCGATCCGCGAGGTGGTGAACACCCATTGGCACTGGGACCACGCCCATGGCAACCAGATCTTCGGTCCCGAGGTGGAGATCATCGGACACGAATACACGCGCCGGAAACTGGCCGCCGGCGACTCGACGCGCGGGCGCAGCTGGGATCAGTTCATCGGCGGCCTGCCGGGCCGCATCGACGAGATGAAGGCGCGCCTGGCGACGACCGCCGACGCCGCCGAACGCGCAACGCTGCAGGGCCAGATCGCGCCGCTCGTCGTCGAGCTCGACGGCATCCGCGCCATCGACGTCCGGCCTCCCACCGTCACGCTGGCCGACCACCTGACGCTGTATCGCGGCGGGCGCGAGATCCGCGTGCTCTTCCTCGGCCGTGGGCACACGGGTGGCGACGTGGTGGTGTTCCTCCCCGCCGAGCGCGTGGTCATCACCGGCGACCTCCTGGTCGAGGGCACCTCGTACATCGGCGACGGCTTCATCAGGGACTGGCCGCAGACGCTCGACCGGCTCCGCGCGCTCGACTTCGACGTCGTGCTGCCCGGTCACGGCCAGGCCTTCCGCGGCAAGGCCAAGATCGATCACTTCCAGGCCTACCTGCGGGACTTCTGGACGCAGGCCGAAGCCCAGCACGCGCAGGGCGTGCCGGCCGACGCCGCGGCAGCCCGGATCGACATGCGGAGGCATGCCGCGAACTACCCCGGCATCACCGCGGCCGGCGTGAGCTGGCACGGCGTGGCCCGGGTGTACGAGGAGATCGAGGGCCGGGCGCAGTAGGCGCGCCCCGCCCTGGGGCCCGGGGAGGCGGCAGCCCGAATCGTGCCCGCGAAGGTTTTCGTCTATCCTGAAGTGACATTGGCACTCCAGGTTCACCCAGCATGGCGCGGCCGGCTGGTCGCCGTGGCGGGTTGCGCCGTGCTCGCGGCGGGCTGTTCCATCAAGACCTTTGCCGTCAACAAGTTGGGCGATGCCCTCTCGGCGCCAGGGCCCTCCGTCTACACGACCGACGACGACCCAGAGCTCATCAGGGCGGCGCTGCCCTTCTCCCTCAAGACCGTCGAGTCGCTGCTGCAGACCTCGCCCAAGCACAAGGGCCTGCTGCTGACGGCGTGCTCCGGATTCACCTCCTACGCCAACGCGTTCGTGCAGCTCGACGCCGAGGCCCTGGAGTCCACCGATTACGACGAAAGCGAGCGGCTGAAGGCGCGCGCACGCCGCCTGTATCTCCGTGCCCGCGACTACTGCATGCGCCGGGTGGAGCTCAGGCGTCCCGGCCTGCGCGAGGCGCTGGCGCGCGATCCCGCGACGGCGCTGGGCACCGCGAAGTACGACGTGGAGGAGCTCTACTGGCTCGGCGCCTCGTGGGGTTCGGCGATCGCCGTCGGAGTGGATCAGCCGGATCTCGTGGCGGACTTCCCCGTCGTGCGGACGCTGATGGAGCGCGCGCTCCAGATCGACGAGGCCTACGCCGACGGCGCCATCCACGAGGTGTTCATCACCCTGGACGGCATGTCGCCGTCCATGGGCGGCGATGCGGCCCGGGCGCGCCAGCACTTCGAGCGCGCCGTGGCGCTCTCGAAGGGCAAGTCGGCGTCGGCGTACGTCGCCATGGCCGCCAGCGTGGCGCAGCCGGCCCAGAACAAGGAAGAGTTCGAGCAGTTGCTCGAACAGGCCCTCGCGATCGACCCCGACGACGTGCCCGACATCCGGCTGGCCACGCTCATCGCGCAGAAGCGGGCCCGCATCCTGCAGTCGCGCGAGGACGAGCTCTTCTCCGACGCCGGCGCGCCAGCCGCACCGCGGCTGACGCTGGCGCTGCCGGTCCCGCACGCGCCGGTGCCGGTCCCGGCCCAGTTTCGATGAGGGCGCCCGCGCGGCGCCGTGAGAAAGGACGGTAGATCAGTGATGTCTCGCCTCTGGATCGCAGTCGTCGCGCTGACGCTGCCCGCAGCGCTGGCCGTGTCGGCCGGCGTCGCCTCGGCCCAGACCACCATCCGCCTCGCCTCGCCGGCCCCGCTCGGGTCGGTCTGGCACAAGGCGCTCCGCCAGTTCGAGGCCGACGTGAAGACGGCCACCGCCGGGCGCGTGGTCATCCGCGTCATCGGGGCGTCCCAGGACGACGAAGCCACGATGATCTCGAACATGAAGATCGGCCGGCAGCACGCGGCCTCGATCACGGCGCTGGGACTGGCCTCGGTGGATCCGGCGTTCAACATCTTCGCGATCCCGATGTTCTACGGCAGCTACGACGAGTACCGCACGGTGCGCGCGAAGCTCGAACCGGTGCTGAAGCAGAAGCTCGAAGCCAAGGGCCTCGTGTTCCTGAACTGGGGCGACACCGGGTGGGTGTACCTGTTCAGCAAGAACCCGGTCCCCAACGTGGAGGCCCTGAAGCAGCAGCGCCTCTACACCTCGGCGGGCGAGGACCAGTTCGTCCAGCTCTACAAGCAGAACGGCTTCAATCCGCGGCCGTTGCCCTTCACCGAGGTGCAGAGCGGCCTCATGACGGGCCTGCTCGACGCCGTGCCCTCCACGCCCCTCGCCACGCTGGCCTTCCAGTGGTATCGCAGCGTCCCGAACATGCTCGACCTGGGCGTGGGGCCGCTCGCCGGCGCCACCGTCGTGGACGCGCGCGTGTGGAACGGCATCGCCGAGAACGACCGACAGCAGATCCTGGCCATGGCGAAGAAGACGCAGGACGCGCTCGACAGGGACGTGCCGCAGCAGGACGAACAGGCGCGGGCCGAGATGCTGAAGCGCGGCTTGAAGATCACGACCCCGGACGCGGCCGCCGTGAAGGGCTTCCGTGACATGGCCGACCGCTTCGCGGTGTCGATGAAGGGCAGCGTGGTGCCGGCCGACATCTACGACCAGGCGCTCCGCGAGCGCGACGCGTTCCGCAAGACGCGCGGCGCCAAGTGAGTGGACCGGCCGAGCCGTCGGCGCCCGCCGAAGCGCGGGGGATCGAGACGCGCGGCCCGGTCGCGACGGTCGAGCACGGGCTGTCCACGCTCACGCTCGTCCTCCTCACGCTCCTGCCGATCACCGAGATCGTCCTCAGGCGATTCGACTCCGGCATTCCCGGCGGGGTGCCGTTCGTCCAGCACCTGACGCTCGTCGTCGCCCTGCTCGGCGGCGCGCTGGCGGCCAGGGACGATCGGCTGCTCGCGCTCGCCACCGGGTCGCTGCTCCCGGCCGGCCGCCTGCGCTCGGCGGCCAAGACGCTGGGCGGGTTCGTCGGCGCGTCGGTCGCCAGCCTGCTGGCGCGGGCGGGCGTGGACCTGGTGCGGCTCGAGCGGCAGGCAGGCCGCAACATCACCGAGGGCGTCCCGGTGTGGACGTTCCAGGTGCTGCTCCCGGTGGGATTCGGGCTCATCGCCTGGCGCATCGTGCGGGCGTCGTTCCGCTCGGATCGCGCGGCCGGCATCGGCGCCGCGCTGGGCGTGGTCGTCGGCCTCTGGCTGGGCGCCGGGCTGCCGTTCGACTGGAGCGCGCCGTTCTCGCCGAGCGTGGACGACGTCCCGATGGCGGCCCTGCCCGGCGGGGCCGACAGCTACCTGTGGTGGCTGCTGGCGCTCTTCGTCGGCGGCATCGCCGGCGCGCCCATCTTCGCGCTCCTCGGTGGCGCGGCCGCGGTGATGTTCCTGTCCGAGGGCGTCTCGCCCTCGGCCATCCTCATCCAGACCTACCAGCTCTCCACGAAGCCCACGCTCGCGGCGATCCCGCTCTTCACCCTCGTGGGCGTCATCCTGGCCGAAGGCGGCGCCCCGGGCCGGCTGCTCCGCGTCTTCCGCGCGCTCTTCGGCTGGTTCCCGGGCGGCACGGCGGTCGTCTGCGCGATGCTCTGCGCCTTCTTCACCGTCTTCACCGGCGGCTCCGGCGTGACGATCCTGGCGCTGGGGGGCCTGCTCTTCCCGGCGCTCGTCGAGGACGGCTACGGCGAGCGCTTCTCGCTGGGGCTCCTCACCGCGTCGGGCTCGCTCGGCCTGCTCCTGCCCCCAGCGCTGCCGCTCATCCTGTACGGCATCGTCGCGCAGTCGCCGATCGAGGATCTGTTCATCGGCGGCATCGTGCCCGGGCTGCTCCTCATCGGCATGACCGCGGCCTGGGGCATCCGCGCCGCCATCGCCGCCAACGTGCCCCGCCCGGCGTTCTCGACGCGCGAGGCCGGCGCCGCGATCTGGGACGCGAAGTGGGAGATGCTGCTGCCGGTGGTGGTCGTGGGCGCCCTCTTCAGCGGCGTGGCCACCACGGTGGAAGCCGCTGCGATCGGCGCGCTCTACGCGTTCTGCACGCAGGTCTTCGTGCACCGCGATCTCCGAATCGGCCGGGACATCGGCCGCGTCGCGGCCGAGTGCTCGTCCACCGTGGGCGGCGTGCTGCTCATCCTGGGCGTCGCCGTGGGGCTCACGAGCTGGATGATCGATGCCGACGTGCCGGGGCGCCTGCTGGAAGCGACGCAGCAATACATCACGTCGCGGGGCATGTTCCTGCTCGCCCTCAACGCGTTCCTGCTCGTCGTGGGCGCGATGATGGACATCTTCAGCGCGACCTTCGTCGTCGCCCCCCTCCTCGTCCCGCTCGGCGTGGCCTACGACGTCCACCCCGTGCACCTGGGCATCATCTTCATCGCCAATCTGGAGCTGGGCTACCTCACGCCGCCGGTCGGCCTGAACCTGTTCCTGTCCTCCTATCGCTTCCGCCGGCCGCTGATGGACGTGGCCGTCGCGACGCTGCCGATGCTGGCGGTCCTCGCGTTCGGCGTGCTCGTCATCACCTACGTGCCGTGGCTGACGACGGGCCTGCTGCAGTGGATGGGGCGGATCTAGGAGCCCCGGCCAGACGGCCTCGGATCGAGCCGGTTGCCGTCGCCCCAGGCCGCTGCGCGGCCTGACGGCCCGGGCCCGCAGGCCGCCGGGCCAGGATGGTAGGCTGGCGAAGATCCTGGGATGACGACGACACTCCGAGCGCTCCTGGTCTGCCTGGGGGTGCTGGCCGCCGTGACGACGGCCCCGGGCTGCGCGCCCGCGGTCAGCGCCCTCCGCATCGAGGCCGCGCACGCCGAGGCGCGAGTGAAGACGGCGCTCGTCAACGACCCCGACATCGGCACGCGCGTCATCAACGTCCGGATGCTGGGCACGGTGGCGCAGCTGACGGGCCGCGTCGAGAGCCAGGCCGAGGCCGCGCGGGCCGTCGCGCTCGCCAGGGCGGTCGGCGGCGTCACGGGCGTGGACAACCGCCTGCAGATCGGCGACGCCACGCCGACGGCCGACGCCACGGACCTGGCCGTGGACGCCGATCCCACGCGGGGCCCGGCGTTCGAGATGGCCGAGCTCGAGGAACGCTACGGCCTGGTGGCGCTCGGCGCCGGGGTGGGGTGGTCCAACCAGCCGGCGCCGGCCTCGGGGACGCGCACGGCGCTGCAGCCCCTGATCACGCTCGGCTCAGGACCCGGCGCGAGGCCCGTCGTGGTCTTCGACTGGTTCGGCACGACGACGGCCGAGTCTCCGGACGCGCCGCTGGATGCCGGGCGCACCACGATCCGCCCCGTGCTGGCCGGGTTCGGCTACACCGTGGCCCTCGGCCGCCTGCAGGCGACGCCGTCCTTCTCGGTGGGCTACGCCTTCAACAGCCTCCACGTCCCCGACCAGGGCGTGGCCCAGGGCGTCCCCGTGGAAGTGGCCAACAGCGTCGCCTGGCGGCCGGGACTGGCCGTGTCGATCGACACGACCCGCCGGACGGCCATCACGCTCTCGCTCGGCCGCGTCTTCACCCGGCCCCGCGTGACCTTCATCGACGACGGCATCCTGAGCCGCCGGTCGGTCAACACCGACACCACCGTGTTCCTGGCCGGCTTCGTGTACCGGCTCTTCTGAGGCAGCCGTGGCCGCGACGGTCCTCTCCCTCCTCGGCGCCGTCGGACGGGCGGCGCAGTTCGCCTGGCGCGTGGTCGCCGAAGGCGTCCGGCCGCCCTACGAGCTGCGCGAAGTCACGCGGCAGGTCTTCGAGCTCGGCGTCCGGTCCGTCCCGCTGGTGGCGGCATCGGGCTTCGCGGTCGGACTCGTGCTGTCGATGCACACGCGCGCTTCGCTCGCGCGCTTCGGCGCCGAGGCCCTGATCCCGGCCGGGCTGGCCATCGCGCTGGTCCGCGAGACCGGACCGCTCACCGCCGGCCTGCTGCTCTCGGGCCGTATCGGGGCCGGCATCGGCGCGGAGCTGGGCGCCATGAAGGTCACCGAGCAGATCGACGCGCTCGAGGCCGTGGCCGTCGACTCGTTCCGCTACCTCGTCGTGACGCGCGTGGTGGCCTGCATGATCGCGCTGCCGCTCCTCACCACGCTCATGGACTTCACGGGGATGCTGGGCGGCTACTTCGCCGAGACCGCCATCACGGGCATGGCCTTCCGGACGTACTTTCACCAGGCCTTCGCGCCCATCGAGTTCACGGACGTCGTTCCATCCACGCTCAAGACGGTGGTGTTCGGCTTCATCATCGCCACCGTCGCGTCCTACCAGGGCGTGCACACGACGCGCGGCACCGAGGGCGTCGGCCAGGCGTCCACGCGCGCCGTGGTCACGTCGTCCATCCTCCTCATCGCCGTGAACGTCCTGCTCGTGCGGCTCATCTTCTTCGTGTTCCCCGACTGATGGGGGCGACCGACCCGCCGGCCGTCGAGCTCCGGCACGTCTCGAAGGCGTTCGGGGAGAAGCGCGTCCTCGACGACGTGTGCCTGGCCGTGCCGCGCGGCCGGGCGGTCTGCATCCTGGGACGGAGCGGCACCGGGAAGAGCGTGATGCTCAAGCACATCATCGGGCTCGTCCGGCCGGACACCGGCCACGTGCTCGTCGAAGGCGACGATCTCGAAGGACTGAGCGGTCCGGCGCTGGCCCGCGTCCGCTCCCGCATCGGCCTGCTCTTCCAGAACGGCGCCCTGTTCGACTCCATCTCGGTGGGCGAGAACGTCGCCTTTCCGATGCGCCGTCATACCAGGGCATCGGACGCCGAGATCCGACGGCGCGCGCAGGACCTGCTGGCGCAGGTCAGCCTGGAGCGCGACTACGACACGATGCCGGGGGCCCTGTCCGGCGGCATGCGCAAGCGCGCCGGCCTGGCGCGCGCGCTCGCGCTCGATCCGCCGATCGTCCTCGCCGACGAGCCCAGCGCGGGCCTCGATCCCGTCACGGCGGCCGAGATCGACCGGCTGCTCGTGGATCTCAACGAGCGTCGCGGCACGACCCTGGTCGTCGTGACCCACAACATCCCGAGCGCGCGCGCCATCGGCGACGAGCTCGTGTTCCTGCACGAGGGCCGGATCCTGGCCCAGGGAGACGCCGCGGCGCTGGAGCGGAGCGAGAGCGCGCTCGTCCGGGAGTTCATGCGATCCGAGGGCGCCGGGTAGGCGCCGGGAGGTGGGGATGGAGGCGAGACGGAACGCATGGGTCGGAGCATTCGTCGTGGGCGGCGTCCTGCTGTTCGCGGCCGCGCTCTTCCTGATCGGCGACCGCCGGCAGCTGTTCGTCGATCACATCGAGATCGGCGCGACGTTCGGGAAGGTGACGGGCATCGAGGTCGGCAGTCCGGTGCGCCTGGCCGGGCTCGACGCCGGCGAGGTGCGCGACATCCGCCTGCCCTCGAGGCCGTCGGATCCCTTCCTGGTCCGGCTGCGCATCCGCGACGACCTGCGCAACCTGGTGCGCACCGACTCGATGGCCGAGATCCAGACCGACGGGCTGGTCGGCGCCGCGTTCATCCAGGTCAGCGTCGGCACCGACGAGGCGCCGCCGGTCGAGCCGGGCGCCGTGATCACGGGCGTCGATCCCATCGAGTTCGCGGACCTCATGCGCCAGGGCCGCGAGACGTTCCGCCAGGCGGGCCGCGACGTGAGCGAGATCACGGACGACGTCACCGAGGCGCTCGACTCGCTCACGAAGATCGTGGACACGACCGACGACGTCGTGGCGAAGGTCGGGGATCAGGTGCAGCGGGTCGGAGCCGCCGGATCGCGCGTGGTCGAAGACGCGGCCGGCGTGGTCACCGATGTGCGCGCGATCGTGAACGGCGTCCGCGCGGGGGAAGGCACGATGGGCCGTCTCTTCACGGACACGGCGTTCTACGACCGCCTGAACGCGATCGGGCACGACGCGGCAGAGAGCGCGCGGTCGGTCAAGGACGCGGCCGAGATCACGAAGGCGGCGGTGGAGCGCTTCGTCGCCAACGACGGCGCCGGCCCGCAGATGGCGCAAAGCGTACGGAGCACCCTGGCCGGCATCGAGGAAGTGACGTCCGATCTCGCGGAAGGCACCGAGGCCCTGAAACGGAACATCCTGTTCCGCGGGTTCTTCCAGAATCGGGGGTTCTACGACCTCGACGCGATCTCCCGCGAGGCCTACCAGGCAGGCCTCCTCGAACGCGACAACCGGACGGCCGTCAGGGTGTGGCTCGACGCCGACGTCCTCTTCGGCGCCGATGCGGGCGGCGCCGCGCGGCTGACCGACGAGGGCCGGCGCCGCATCGACTCGGCGATGTCGCAGCTGGTGCAGTATCCCCGCGACAGCCCGCTCATCGTGGAGGGCTACGCCCGCACGGCGGACGAGGCCTCGGCGTTCCTCACGTCGGTCGAGCGCAGCACCCTGGTGCGCGACTACGTCCTGTCCCGCTTCCGGCGCCAGGCGACGCTCACCGACGTGATGCCCCTGGGCAACGACGCGGCCGGCAGCCCGAGCGGGGATGGCCGGTGGGGCGGGGTGGCCCTGACGATGTTCGTCGAGAACGGCGTCTTCAGGCGCCCACGGGACCGCTGAGCCCGGGAACCCGACGGGACGCCACCGGCGTCACCCGTCCGCCGCGCTTCTCCCGGACGGCGAAACCGGACAGAATGGCGGCGCCGAAGGAGGCCTCGCCATGGTGAGCCGCCGCGCGTTCCTGAGTCTGGCCGCAACCGCACCGCTCTCCGCCCCGCTGCCCGATCAGGCCGCGCCCGCCGCCGACACGCTGGCAGCGGTCCCGGTGCGGCGCACCGGCAAGGTCGAGATCGCGTTCAAGTCCCCGGGCCCGCGGCCCAACGGACTGCAGGCCACGCGCGAGGGCCTGTGGATCATCGACCAGGCGCCCGGCAGCCGCGCCTCCCTCGTGCGGTACTCGGACGGGAGCGTCATCCGCTCGTTCGACACCGACACGGTCCGGCCGAGCGGCATCACGTTCGACGGCGAGGCGCTGTGGATCGGATCGACGTTCAGCTACGAGAACGTGCGCTGCGATGCCCGGACGGGCGAGGTCCTCGACAGGAAGCCGACGCCTGGCTGCACCACGTACCGCATGGCCGGCGACCCGCCGGCCCGGCGCAGCCCGCTCGCCCCGCCGCCGCCCGCCCCCGCGCCGACGCCGCCGGCAACGCCGGCCGCGACGCCCGCACCCGCGCGCCTCACGCAGGCGCCGCACCTCCGGTTCCAGGGCGCGCACGGGCAGGAGTGGCGTGACGGCCGGCTGTGGACGACCTCCACGAGCGCACGGTCCATCTACGAGATCGATCCCGGGACGTGGACGGTGCGCCGCCGGTTCTCCACGCCGGGGCCGCGCCCGCACGGCCTCGCGTGGGAGGGCCGCTATCTCTGGCACAACGACGGCGACTTGAACGCCTTCTTCAAGTTCGACGTCGAGTCAGGACGCATCGTGGAGCGGATCACGCTGGCCGACACCGATCCCCTGTCCCATGGCCTCACGATCTGGGAGGGCACGCTCTGGTACTGCGACGACGTGGGCGTCGTCTGCCGGATGGCGATCTGAGGGCGGCCGCGGCCGCGCGGGAACCGGTCACGGCGGCCCGGCATCCTAGGGCCATGACACTCGATGTGCCAGGCCGCGTCCGATGGCGCCACGCCGGCCGCCCGGGCTGGCTCGCGGTGGCGCTGCTGGCCGCCGCCTGTGGCGGCGGGTCCTCGCCCACCGGCCCCACCACGACCTCGGCGCCGAGCGCGCCCGCGACCGTCCGATATCGCGTCACGTTCGACGCCACCTGGTCGGCCGGGACGCATCCCCAGGACTTTCCCGCCAATCCGCACTTCTCGCCCCTCGTCGGCGCGCTGCACTCGACCGCGGTGCGGTTCTGGCACGACGGCGCCATCGCCAGCGACGGGATCCGGCGCATGGCCGAGCAGGGACTCACCTCGCCGCTGGATGCCGAGATCGGGAACGCCATCGGCGCGGGCACGGCGCGGACGCTCGTGCGCGGTGGCGGCATCGGCCTCTCGCCGGGCTCGACCTCGGTGGAGTTCGAGGCGGCGCAGTCGCACCCGCTGCTGACCCTGGTGGCGATGGTGGCTCCCAGCCCCGACTGGTTCGTCGGTGTGTCGGCAGTGCCGCTCTTCGACGGCGCGGCCTGGGTGGACCGCCTGACGGTGGACCTCCGCCCCTGGGATGCAGGCACCGACGGCGGCCGCAGCTTCGAGTCGGCGGACCAGACGTTGAGTCCGCGGCAGCCGATCGCGGCGCTCGCGGGATTTCCCGTGGCCGTCAACGGCGCAGTGCCGCCGATGGGGCGATTCGTCGTCGAGCGCCTGCCCTGACGCGGGCGGGGAGTCCGCCCGGCCGGCGCCAGCCGCCCGCCGTGCGGGTCAGTGGTGCCCGTCGTCGGTCGTGAGCGGGGTCCGTTCCTCGATCTGGCGGATCTTGGCGACCAGGGCCACGACGACCAGCAGAATCGCCACCATCGACGCCGCGAGGCCCGTGCGCCGGTACTTCAGCTCGGCCGTCGCCTCGGCGCCGGCCTTGTCGATGTCGGCCGTGATGGCCAGGCCCTCGCCCGTCACCTTGTCCACGGCGGCCGGGTCGAGGCCGTGGATCTCGGTCCGGCTCAGCGTGAGGTGCGACCGCGCCTCGCGAAGCGCGATCTGCTGCGCGCCCACCTCCATCCCGGCTTCGTGCAGGCGCTCGAGCGTCGCCTCCGACCGGTCGATGGCGGCGCTGAGGCCATCGATGTCGCTGCGCATCTTCGTGGCGGCGGCCGCGCCGGTGTCGCCGTCGTGGCAGGTCGCGCAGATGGCGCCGTCGCTCATGCCGAGCAGGGCGTCGGTCGGCGCCTTCACCGCGTGGTTGCTATGGCACTCCACGCACCCGCGATCGAAGACGGCGGCATGCGGGCTGGCCTGCATCTTGGTCGCGAAGACCGCGTGGCAGGTGCCGCACACGTTGATGACGCTGCCGGCGCCGGGCGGCGCGGCGCCGTGGTTGCCGTGGCAGTCGTTGCACGTGGGCGCCGACAGGTCGGACTTCTTCGTGAGCGCCTCGTAGTGGACGCTCGTCTCGTACTCGGCCCGCTGGTTGGTGGGCAGCGGCGACCCGTCGTCCTTCGTGTAGCCGGCCATGTGCGCGGGGTCGGCGTGGCACGCGGCGCAGGTGTTGGCCACGTTGGTCGGGTACACGGTGGACTTCGCGTCGTTCACGGCACGGATGCCGTGCGCCGTGTGGCACGACGCGCAGGTGGCCACCTTCGTGTCCCCCTTGGCCAGCCGCTGGCCGTGGACGCTGGTGGCGTACTCGGCCTGCTGGTCGACCCGCTGGCGCGGGGCGTAGGTGCGCATGAACGCGGCGTCGCTGTGGCAGCGCGCGCACGCCTGGACCCCGGCGGCACCGGCCAGCGAGCCCTTGAAGCCCTTCTTCGGGTCCATGGCCTCCATCGGGTCGTCGGTGGTCGGGTCGCCGCCGTGGCAGTCCACGCAGGTGAACCCGCGGCCGCTGTGGATGTCGGAGGCGAACGCGGCCACCGGGGCGGCGGTCTCGCCGCCAAGCGTCTGGTGGCAGGTCACGCAGCTGCTGGGCGCCGCGGCGGGCGCCTGCGCGTCAGCCGGCCCCGGGGCCAGGACCAGCCACCCGGCCCCGGCGAGCCAGGCGAGCATCGTGGGACGAAACACTCTGGTCGGCATGACGCGCCTCGACGGGGACCTCAAGCCAGCACGTATCCCACCACCGTCATCACGGCCAGCAGGACGAGGACGACGAGGGCGCCCCAGGTGATGATGCGGCTCGGCCGTCCCTCGTTGGCGCCGCTGTCGATGAACGGCAGGACCACGAACGCCGCGGCCAGCAGGCTGAATCCGAGCACGCCGACCTGTTCCCCCTCGATGCCGAGGATGTGGCTCGGCAGCATCTTCAGAATCTGGAACGGCGCCAGGAAATACCATTCGGGCCGGATCCCCGGCGGGACGGGCGCGAAGGCATCGGCCTTCACGCCGAGCTCCCACGGCGAGAACGCCGCCAGCGCCGCGAGCAGCGCCAGCGCGATGTACCACCCCACCACGTCGCGCAGGGCGAAGTTGGGGAAGAACGGCATCTGCTTGAGGCGCTCCCCGGCCGCCACCCGGCGCTCCACGCCCGGCGGCACGCTCATGCCCTGCGTCTGCACGAAGAGCAGGTGCACGCCGAGCAGCACCGTCGTGATGGCGGGCAGGATGGCGACGTGGATGCCGAAGAAACGCGAGAGCGTGGCGCCCGTCACGTCGTCGCCGCCACGGAGCATCCGGACGAGGTCGGCGCCCACGACGGGCACGGCCCCGGCGATGCCGGTGCCGACCTTGGTCGCGAAGAACGCCAGCTCGTTCCACGGCAGCAGGTAGCCGCTGAAGCCGAAGCCGAGCATGAGGAACAGGAGCAGGGCCCCCGTGATCCAGGTGAGCTCGCGCGGCCGCCGGTAGGCGCGCATGAAGAGCACGCTGACCATGTGCGCGGCGGCCACGGCGATGAGCAGGTTGGCCGACCACGAGTGGACGTTGCGCACGAGCCATCCGAACTCGACGCGCGTGACGATGAACTGCACGCTCTCGTAGGCTTCGGCCGCGCTCGGGCGGTAGTACAGCAGCAGCAGGATGCCGCTCGCCACCTGCACCAGGAACAGGAAGAGCGTCATGCCGCCGAGGTAGTACCAGATCGTGTGCCGGTGCTGCGGCACGCGCTTCTTCGCCAGGAAGCGCAGGAGGCCGCTCAGGTCGTACCGCGCCTCGAGCCACGCCGCCGTGCGGGCTCCCCAGGACGTGGAGGGTGGAGTCATGCCCGTGTCTCCGCTACGCGGCATCAGGTGCGCGAGACGACCACTTCCTCGCGCCCGGCCTCCCCTCGCACGTTGACCTTCAGCGCCTCCAGGGGACGAGGCGGAGGCCCGGACACGTTGTTCCCGGCCAGGTCGTAGATGCCGTTATGGCAGGCGCACCAGAGCTGCGAGGTGTCCGCCTTGTACTGCACGGTGCAGTCGAGGTGCGTGCAGACGGCGCTGAACGCGCGGAGCTCCCCGTCGGGCGTCCGGACGACGATGGCCGGGCGGCTGCCGAAGGGGAACACCTTGCCGGAGTTCGGCGGCAGCTCGTTGAGCTGCGCCGCGACGGCGCTTTCGGTCTCCGCCTCGCCGCCCTTCGGGGGCACGAGGAAGCGCCGCACGGGTTGGAGCACGGCCAGTCCCGTCGATCCGACACCCAGCCCGAGCAGCCAGTCGAGCAGGGTGCGACGGGCGACCGGCGGACGGTCGGCCGTCATTTCAAGGTCTGCAGATAGGCGACGAGGGCGTCGAGGTCCGCGGCCGGCAGCTTCGAGAAGTCGCGCATCGCGGGCTTGCGCGTGGCGTTGTGCTTGGCGGCCATGTCGGCCGGTGCCACGAGCCACTGCTTCAGCTCGTCGGCCTTGTACTTCGCCGCGACGCCGTCGAGCGGGCCCTTTGCGTTGCCCTTGCCGGCGACGGCATGGCACATGGTGCACCGTTGTGCGGTGAAGAGCTGCTGGCCCTTCTCGGCGGGGCTCTGCGCCGCGGCCGCGGTGGCCCCCAGGTGAAGGCCCGCCACCGCCAGCGCCGTCCACATGACAATCCGCATACGTCCTCGCTTTCCGCCGGCCGAGGTGCCGGCGGCCAGTCCAAGCCCGGGAACGATCAGGCGCCGATCACCCCCACGGCGACCGGAGCAAGCCTTGCGCCACGCGTCCCGCCAGCCGAACCGGACGAATTATGCCCGAACCGCAGACCGGCGGCGCGCGGGGGGAGGGATCTTCCCCGGCTCCCGCGAAAACCGCGGTGCGCACGCTCACTGGGCATCCGCGGCCGCGTCGAGTGCGCGGGCGAGCGCCGCCGCGGCCAGCCGGTTGCCCGCCAGGTTCCAGTGCGTGTCCCGGGGCTTGTAGAGGCGCTCGCCGCCGGCGGCGGACTGGAATGCCGGCAGCAGGTCTGCCGTGGCGATGCCGCGCTCGGCGAGGGCGGCCGCCAGCAGACGGTCGGGCTGCCCGACGTCCAGGGTCTCGACGCCCACGCGAAGGGCCGCGGCCACCGCTGCCCGGAGCCCGGCATCCACCTGGACCTCGTCGGGCGCGATGGCCACCAGGAACTCCGCGTCGGCCGACCTGGCGAGATCGCGCATCGTGGCGAGCAGGTCCGCCGCGCGCGTCACGGCCGCCGGGAGCCGGCGGCTGTCTCGTTGGTATATCCACGCGCGCTCGACGCTGATCTCGAGGAACCGATCGCGCGGCATCGACGGCGCGTCGTCCACGTAGGCGGCAGGACCGTCGCCGGCCGCGCCGGCCAGGCTGCGCGCCGTCCCCAGCCGCCACAGCGCACGCCCCAGCGTGAGCACGTACGACCGCTCGATCAGCCGCGGCGCGCGCGTCTCGAAGTCGTTGCCCACGAAGAAGGTCACGAGCACCACGTCGGGCCGGTAGGCCAGGCCCTCGTCCACGAGGACCGCCAGGTAGTCCCTCGGCTCGGTGCCGGCGACGCCCAGGTTGACGACCTCGACCGTCCCCGGCGGCCCGAGCGCCTGCTCGACGAGCCGCAGGTAGTTGCCGGACCGCGGCACGACGCCGACGGCGAACGAATCGCCGAGCGCCACGATCCGGCGGGTGACCGCGGGCGGCCGCGCGACGGAGCGCTCGACGTCGTTGAAGCCGCGCTGGTTGAAGACGTCGTCGAAGTGCCGGCCCCCCGGCTGCCCGCGAAACCGGTTGTAGCCGTCGGCGTAGAAGACGAACGAGGGACGCACCGCGTTGAAGAGGCGCAGGGCGATCTCCACCGACCCGAACGTCACCACGGCCAGGAGGGCGGCGGTGGCCACGGGACGCGGGCGCCGGACCGCCGCCGCGACGCCCAGCGCCGCCAGCCACGGCGCCAGGGTCACGACCGCGAGGGCCGGGAGCGACAGCCAGACATGGAGGGGCGTCGCCGCCGAATACGCCAGGGCCGCTCCGGGGCCGGCGAGGATGGCGACGCCCCCCCACGGCGCGCCCAGCGTCGCCGTCGCCAGGCGCGCGAGCGCGGCGCCGGACAACGCGAGCGCCGACAGCATGGCCGCGTGCTGCCAGAGCGGCAGGGTCCGGGCGCGGCGCCGGGCCGCGGCGTCGCCGACGATCGCCGCGCGCGGCACGTCCGGCGCGATGCCGTAGTAGTTGTGCACGCGCGCCCGCATCTCGAAGCCGGCGGCATCGGCGTCCTCCAGGCGGACCTCGAGGTGGTTGGCGCCGGCCCGTGTCGCCTCGACGGGGAGGACCACGATCGCGTGCTCGGTGAGGTACGCGGCACCGGGCTGCGGGACGTCGACCGCGGCGCCGTTCCAGGTGACGGCCAGCCGGGCCTCACCGCCGCCGCGCACCACCACCTCGTACTCGAGGAACAGGGGCTCGGCCTCCCCGAGCGTCACCTCGAGCCGGCCCGACGCCCCGTTCAGCGTGCCGCGCACGGCCACGGGCCGGAACGCCGGGTGCACCACGGCGTGGCTCGTCAGCGCGAACAGCAGCGCCGGGAGGATCGTGCGGGCGCGGAGGGCCATCGGCATCGCGGGTGGCGGCAGTCTACAGCGCCGGCGCGGCCACCCGGCGGCGGGGCCCCGGCGTCCATGACAACCGCGGACGCGACGGGTTTCTGTCGTGGCTGACAGGCGCGGCGCCCGCCGCGGGCGCCCCGTTCCCTCGCGGCGGGGCGCGGAAGTAACATGGCCGATCGGTCCCCCCGCGTTCGCAGCATGCATCCCGCACCACGTGTCCGCGGCAAGTACCTCGACGTCGGGGGACGGCGATTCCCGATCAAGGGCGTCGCCTACGGCACGTTCGCGCCCGACGCCGCCGGCGAACAGTTCCCGGCGGACGCGCGCGTCCGCGACGACTTCGCCGCGATGGCGGCCGCCGGGCTCAACACCGTCCGCACCTACACCGTGCCGCCGGCGCGCGTCCTCGACGCGGCCGCCGCGCACGGCCTGCGCGTGATGGCCGGGGTGCCGTGGGCGCAGCACCTCGCGTTTCTCGACGACGCCGCGCTCGCGCGCGAGATCCGGCGCGACGTGGTCGCGGCGACACGACGCCTGGCGGCGCATCCGGCGACGCTGCTCGTGGCGGTCGGCAACGAGATCCCGCCCGGGGTCGTCCGCTGGCACGGCCACCGCCGCGTGGAGCGCTTCCTGCGCGGCCTGTACGACGCGGCCAAGGACGCGGCCCCCGACGCGCTCCTCACCTACGTCAACTTTCCGCCCACCGAATACCTCGACGTCGAGGCGTTCGACGTGTGCGCGTTCAACGTCTACCTCCACCGCGAGGCCGATCTGCGCGCGTACCTCCAGCGCCTGCAGCACATCGCCGGCCACAAGCCGCTGCTGCTGGCCGAAGCGGGCGCCGACAGCCTCCGCGAGGGCCTCGACGGGCAGGCACGCATCACGGCGACGCACGTGCGCACCGCGTTCGCCGAGGGCGCGGCGGGAGCCGTGGCCTTCTCGTGGACCGACGAGTGGTGGCGCGGCGGACACGACGTCTGCGACTGGGCGTTCGGGCTCGTCGACGCCCAGCGCCGGCCGAAGCCGGCGCTGACGGCCGTCGGCGCGGCGTTCGCGGACGCGCCGTTCGCCGAAACCGAGCGGGCGGCGTGGCCAATGGTGTCGGTCGTCGTCTGCGCCTACAACGCGGCCGACACGCTCGAGGACTGCCTGACGTCGCTCGCGGCGCTCACCTACCCGAGGGTCGAGGTGATCGTCGTCGACGACGGGTCCACCGACGCGACCGCCGCCATCGCGCGTCGCGCATCCGGCGTCACGGTGCTGTCGGTGCCCAACGGGGGCCTCTCCGCCGCCCGCAACATCGGGCTCGCGCGGGCCGCCGGCGAGATCGTCGCCTACACCGATGCCGACGTCAGGGTCGATCCCGACTGGCTGACCTTCCTCGTGCAGCCGATGCTGTCGGACGGGATGGCGGCCTCGGGCGGGCCGAACGTGGTGCCGCACGACGATCCGTGGGTGGCGCAGGCCGTGGCGCGCGCGCCCGGCGGGCCGACGCACGTGCTGCTGGACGACCGCATCGCCGAGCACGTGCCCGGCTGCAACATGGCCTTCACGAAGGACGCGCTGACGGCCATCGGCGGCTTCAACCCGGTGTTCCTCAGGGCCGGCGACGACGTGGACATCTGCTGGCGCCTCCAGGCCAGCGGCCGCGCGATCGGCTTCGCGCCCGCGGCCCTCGTCTGGCACCACCACCGCCGGACCGTCGGCGCGTACTGGCGTCAGCAGGTCGGCTACGGCGAGGGCGAAATCTGGCTCGATGCCCACCATCCCGAGAAGTTCCTGAGCGGCCAGGCGCTGTGGCGCGGCCGCATCTACAGCCCGCTGCCGTTCGTCCGCTCGCTGGCGGGGCGGCGGGTGAACTCCGGCGTGTGGGGGACGGCGGCGTTCCCGTCGGTCTACAGCACCGACTGCCATCCCCTCCAGTTCCTGCCCCACTCGCCCGCGTGGATGATCGGGGCGACGCTGCTCCTGCTGGCGGGACTGGCCGGCCGCCTCGCGCATCCGGGCGACGCGGCCGTGCTGGTGGCAGGCCTCGGCGCGGCGGGATGGGCCATCACGCTGTGGCGCTGTCTCGTCTTCGCGTGGCGCTCGGACCTCGCGAGCGCGCCGTCCATCGGCGCGTGGCCCCGGTGGCGGACCACGCTCGCCTACCGGGCGCTCATCGCGTGGCTGCACCTGCTGCAACCGATCGCGCGCGCCCGCGGCCGCCTGCGCGGGCTGCTCTCGCCGCCGGCGGTCGTGCCGGCCGCACCGGCCGTGAGCCAGACGTGGAAGGCGCCCGTGCCCTCGCCCTGGAGCGCGAAGGCAGCCGCGCGGCTCCAGATCGGCGGCACGGCCGTCTGGTCGTTCTGGAGCGAGACCTGGATCGACAAGACCGCGGTGCTCACGGCGCTGACGGCCGCGCTCCGGGCCTCGCGGCCGGCACCACGCGTCGACGTCGACGACGGCTGGCACGCGGACCGCGACGTCAGCCTCGCCATCGGCCGCTGGGGCTGGCTGCACGTCCGCGCGCTGGTCGAGGAACACGCCGAGGGCCGGTGCCTGCTGCGCGTCGCCGCACGGCTGCAGCCGAGCGTGCGGGGAATGGTCGGCGCGCTCGCGCTCGCCGCGCTCGCGATGGCGACCACGAGCGCCGCCATCGCGCTCAGGTGGCCGTGGGTCAGCGCGGCCGCCGTGGCGGGCGCGGCCCTCACCCTGGCGGCGGCGGCATGGCAGACCACGCGCTCGGTGGCCGTCGTCGACCTCGGCCTGGCACGCGTGGCGTCGCGCTGGGCGCTCCTGCCCCTGGCCGGCTCGGGGGCCGGGGCCCGCGTCACGTGGCGTCCGACGACGGCCCTGCACAAGAGCCAGGCCACGATGTTCCTCGCGCTGCTCGCCTCGAGCGCCGTCGTCGGCGGCTTCCTCCTCTCGCAGGACTTCGCCACGGTCCGCTCCGCCGCGCCGCGGCCGGCGGCGCCGGCGCCGCTGGTCCACCCGGCCCCGGATCGGGACGCGGACGCGGCGAACGCACCGGCCCGGCTCCAGCCGGTCCCGCCCGCCAAGGCCGGCGGCGCGGCGCCGCGGGTGCCGGAGCACCGCGCCAAGCCGCGGCAACCGCGCGTGACCCGCGACCGGCCGCGCGCGCCGAGGGCGACGGCGTGACGTTGACGGCCTGGACGCTGTCGTTCCTGCGTCCCTACAAGGCCAGGGTCGCCGGCATCGCCGGGCTGGCCGTGCTCGAAGTCGGCCTGAGCGCGCTCGCGCCGTGGCCCCTCAAGACGGTCGTGGACAACGTGCTCGGCGGCCAGCCGCTGGGGTGGCCGCTGGCGGGCCTCGCCGCGTCGCTGCTCGGCGGCCGCCCGGCGGCGCTTCTCGTGGCGGTGGCGCTGGCCGGCCTCGTCCTGAGCCTGGCGAGCGAGGTCGCCACGCTGTTCCATACCCAGCTCCAGGTGGACACGGGCCAGCGCATCCTCTACGACCTGCGCCACCGTCTCGTGGAGCGACTGCTGGCGCTCGGCCTGCGGCACCACGTGACGGCCCGCACCGCCGACGCGGTCTACCGTCTCGACGCGGACGCCTACTGCATCAACGACCTCGCCATCGGGGGCCTGTTCCCGGTGGCCACCGCGGCGCTGAAGCTCGGCGTGATGTTCGCCATCCTCGTCCGCCTCGATCCGACGCTGGCGCTCCTCTCCCTCAGCGTCGTGCCGCTGCTGTTCCTGTCGCTGCGCTACTACGCCTCGCGGATGGTGGACCGCGCGGAGCGGGTCAAGCAGCTCGAGTCCTCGCTCGTGGAGCGGATGTTCGAGATGCTCACGTCGATCCGCGTGGTCAAGAGCTTCGCGCGCGAACGGCACGAGATCGCGCGCTTCACGCGGCTCGGCGACGAGACCATGCGGGCGCGGCTCCGGCTGACCTGGCAGGAGTCGTGGTTCGCCATCGCCCTCGGCTCGTCCACGATCGTCGGGACGGCGCTCATCCTGATCGTCGGCGGGCTGCACGTGCTCGACGGCACGCTCACCGTGGGCGCGCTCCTCGTCGTGCTGGCGTACCTGGCCGCGGTGTACAACCCGCTCTCGGCCATCGCCCACACGACCGGCACGCTGCAGCAGGCGGTCGCGGGCGCGCGGCGGGTCCGCGAGATCCTGGCGCTGGAGCCCGAGGCCGCGGATCCGGAGTCGGGCCTCGACGCGGCCGGCGTCGCCGGCGAGGTCCGCTACGAGCACGTCCGCTTCGCCTACGACGACGGACGGACGATCCTCGACGACGTGAGCTTCGCCGCACGGCCCGGCGAGCTCGTGGCCGTCGTGGGCCTGACGGGCGCCGGCAAGACCACGCTCGTCAGCCTCCTGCCCCGGTTCTTCACGCCGTCGGGCGGCCGGGTGCTGGTGGACGGCCTGGACGTGACCGCCTACTCGCTGCGATCGCTCCGGGAACAGATCGCGCTCGTGCCGCAGGAGCCCGTGCTCTTCGGCGGCACCATCGCCGACAACATCCGCTACGGGCGTCTCGACGCGACCGACGAGGAGGTGGCCGCCGCCGGACGCGCGGCGCACGTGGAACCCTTCGTGACGCGGCTGCCCCACGGCTACGACACGCCGCTCGCCGAGGCCGGCGCGACGCTGTCGGGCGGAGAACGCCAGCGGCTCGGCATCGCGCGGGCGCTCCTGAAGGACGCCCGCATCCTGATCCTCGACGAGCCCACCTCGGCGCTCGACGCGCTGTCGGAGGAGGCGGTCTTCTCGGCGCTCAAGGCCCTCCGCGCCGGCCGGACGACGATCGTCATCGCCCACCGCCTGTCCACCATCCGCGACGCCGACCGCATCCTCGTGCTGCACGAGGGACGCCTCGCCGCCGCGGGCACGCACGACGAGCTGCTCGCCTCGAACCCCCTCTACGCGCGCATGTGCGCCCGGCTCTCGGTGGGGCGCTCGCTCGACGAGCCCGAGACGGTGGACGAGCTGCTCCAGGCCGTCCAGTAGCGGGCGGGGCCGTGAAGATCCTCTGCGCCGGCATCATCGCGCGGTATCCGTTCGGCGGCGTCACCTGGTGCTCGCTGATGTACCTGCTGGGGCTCCGCGCGCTCGGCCACGACGTCCGCTACGTCGAAGACACGGGCGAGTGCGTCTACGACCGCGATCAGGACGCCATCAGCGAGGACCCGGCGTTCGGCACGCGCTACATCCACCAGGCGCTGGAGCCGTTCGGCCTCGGCGATCGCTGGACGTTCGTCAACTACGACGGGACCTATCACGGCGCGCCGCGCGCGGCGCTCGCCGCCTTCTGCCGGGACGCGGACCTGTTCATCGATCTGTCGGGCGGCGCCTGGTTCTGGCGCGACGAGTACCGGCGGATCCCGCGGAAGGTCTTCATCGACACCGACCCCGTGTTCACGCAGCTCGCGCTCGCCAAGGGCGATCCGTGGTACGTCGAGTTCTTCCAGGGCTTCGACCACCTCTTCACGTTCGGCGCGAACATCGGCACCCCGGCGTGCGACGTGCCCGTCGGGCCGTTCACCTGGCAGAAGACGTGGCAGCCCGTCGTGCTCGACCAGTGGGCGGCGCCGCCGCCCGCCGCCGACGCGCCGTTCACCACCGTCATGACGTGGAAGATCGGGAGCTTCACCGACGTGGACGGCAACAAGGACCGCGAGTTCCTGAAGGTGATCGACCTGCCGGCGAGGACGCGGGCGCCCTTCCGGCTCGCCGTCAACGGCCCGCAGGCGCTGCTCCGGGCCCACGGCTGGACGACCGTCGACGCGATGGGCGTCTCGCGGTCGCTCTGGGACTACCGCGCGTTCATCCACGAGTCCCGGGCGGAGTTCGCCGTGGCCAAGCACGCCTACGTCGCCCACCGCTCCGGATGGTTCAGCGATCGCACCGAGTGCTACCTGGCCTCGGGCCGGCCGGCGCTCGTGCAGGACACGGGCTGGAGCGCGCACCTGCCCGCCGGCGAAGGGCTGCTGGCCTTCTCCACGCCGGACGAGGCGCTGGCCGGGCTCGATCGCCTCGCCGCCGCGTACGAAACGCACGCGGCGCGGGCGCGCGAGATCGCCCGCGTCCACTTCGACGCGGCGCGCGTGCTGCCGGCGCTCCTCGAGGCGGCCGGCCGATGACGCCCCTGCGCCTCGCGCTGGTCGCGCCCGTGGCGACCTCGGTGCCGCCGGCCCGCTCGGGGTCCATCGAGACGATGACGGCACTCCTGGCCGACGGACTCGTCGCCCGGGGGCACCAGGTGACGCTCTTCGCCGTGGGCACGTCCACCACCGCCGCGGCGCTGCACGCCCTCTTCCCGATCGGCTACCGCGACGGCGCGACGGAGTGGCCGTGGGAACTGTGCGAGCTCCTCAATCTCTCGGCCGCGATGGCCAGGGCCGGCGAGTTCGACGTGGTGCACTGCCAGTCCGAGGCGTACCCGATGTCGCTGGCCTTCGATCGGCTCGTGGCCACGCCCGTGCTGCACACCCTGCACTACGCGCCCGCGCCCGAGGAGCTCGCGCTGTGGGCGCGCTGCCCGGAGGCGCCGTTCGTGGCGCTCTCGGCGTATCAGGCGGCCCGCATGGCGGGCGTCAACGTCGTGGCGGTCGTGCCCCACGGGCTCGATCTGCCGCGCTTCCCGTTTCGCGCCGCGCCCGACGACTACCTGCTCTTCCTGGGCCGCTTCACGGAGGGCAAGGGCGTGGTGCCGGCGATCGAGGCCGCCCGCCGCGCCGGCCTGCGGATCACGCTCGCGGCGGAGGAGAACGCGTACTACCGCGAACGGGTGGCGCCGCTCGTGGACGGGCGGCAGGTGGAGTACGTCGGCGAGGTGGGGCCGGCGGCGAAGGCCGCACTCCTCGGCGGCGCGCGGGCGCTCCTCTATCCGGTGTCGGACCCCGAGCCGTTCGGTCTCGTGCTGGCCGAGGCGATGGGCTGCGGCACGCCGGTGGCCGCGCTGGACGCCGGCGCCGTCGCCGAGCTCGTCGTGGACGGCGTCACCGGCGGCGTCTTCGCGACGCTCGACCAGCTCGTGGACGGGCTGCCGCGCGTACTGGCGCTCGATCGTGCCAGGATCCGGGCCGAGGCCGAGCGCCGCTTCGACCTGTCCCGCATGATCGCCCGCTACGAAGACGTCTACCGCCAGCTGGCTGGCGCGCGCGCCGGCGCGACGGAGCGCCGGCCGTGAGCGCGGCCCCCGTGCCGTGCCGGCGGCTGCTCGCGGTCTTCGCGCATCCCGACGACGAGGCGCTCGCGGCGGGGGGCCTCCTGGCCGCGGCGGCCGACGCCGGCGTGCACGTCGCGCTCGTCTGCCTCACGCGCGGCGAGGACGCCGCGGGCGCGGGCGCCACGCCGGAGGCGCGGCGCCGCCTGGGCAGGACACGGACGCGCGAGCTGGCGGCCGCGGCGGCCGTGCTCGGCGTGCGCGACGTCCAGGTGCTGGATCATCCCGACGGGATGCTGCCGTGGGAGCCGGCGGCCCGCCTCGAGGAGGACATCCAGCGGGCGATCGCCCGCCTCGCGCCGGACGCCGTCGTCACCTTCGGCCCGGACGGCCTGTACTGGCACCCCGACCACATCGCCGTGTACGAGCGCACGACGTCGGCCGTGGCCGGCCTGCCCGGGACCGCGCCCGCCCTGTACTACGTCACGCTGCCGCCCGGCCAGATGCGCGCCGTCGCGGACGAGGCCGCGAGCCGCGGCGCGCCGCCGTGGGTGGTGCGCGGCCTCGACGATCCGGACGCCTTCGGCGCGCTCGCCGAGGCGCCGACGCTCGTCCTGAACGCGTCCGCCGTCGCGCCGCGCAAGGTCGAAGCCCTGCGCTGTCATGGCAGCCAGGTGGGCGGGGGCGCGCTCGACGGCCTCGACGACGCCGGCGCCCGCCGGCTGTTCGGCGTCGAGCACTACCGGCGTGCCGCCGTCGGCCCGGCCGGCGACGGCCCCCTCGAGGGGTTCGTCGGCCGCGTGACCCGATCCACGCCGGAGCCGCGGTAGCCATGCGACCGTCGCTCGTGTCTCGCCTCCGGTGTCCCTACTGCGGCACCCGCCTGGATGCCGTCGAGAACGACGCGCTGGTCCGCGACGGCGACGGGATGGCCGCCGGCGTGCTCGGCTGCGAATGCTGCGCGTTCCCGGTCGTGGACGGCATCCCCGTGCTCGTCGCCGACGACACGGCGCGCGCGGCCATCCAGGCGCTGGAGGCCGGGCACCGCCGTGAGGCCCTCGAAGGCCTGCTCGGGCTGGACGGCCCACGGACATCCGCGTTCCGGGCGATCGCCGAGGGCCGGGCGCCGGCCACCTACCGCCGGCTCGTGGAGGTGCTGAGCCCGGACGCGGAGGGGACGTACTTCCTGTATCGCTTCTCCGACCCGACGTTCCTCACCGCCGACGCCGTGCTGACGGCGCTGGCGGCCGATCGGCCGACCGCCGCCGGCTGGGCGCTCGACGTCTGCGGCGGCTCGGGGCACCTCACGCGGCGGCTGCAGGCGCTGCAGGGCGGTGAGGACGGTCCGGACCGGCGCACGGTGCTGGCCGACGTCTACTTCTGGAAGCTCTGGCTGGCCCGCCGGATCACGGCGCCCGGCTGCCACGCCGTCTGCTGCGACGCCAACCAGCCGCTGCCCTTCGAGGACCGCGCCTTCTCGCTCGCCGTCCTCTCCGACGCGTTCCCCTACATCTGGCACAAGCGCCTGCTCGCCGGCGAGCTGATGCGCGTCACCGGGCCCGAGGGCGTCGTGACACTGCCGCACCTGCACAGCGCCGACGGCGAGAACCACTCGCAGGGGATGGCGCTGACGCCCGGGGCCTACGCGGACCTCTTCGCGCCGATGGCGCCGCGGCTGTTCCGCGATTCCCTGCTGCTGGACGGCGTGGTCGACCGCCACGCCATCGACCTGTCGGATCCGGTGGCCCCGGATCGGGTCGGCGACGAGCCGGCCCTCACCCTCGTCGCCGGCCGGCGGGCCGAGCCGGACGCGCCGGTCCCGCTCGCCTCGCCCGGCCTGGTCACGGGGCGCCTGATCGTGAACCCCCTGTACGAGGTGGCCGCCGACGGCGACGGCACGCGTCTCACGCTGGCCTTCCCCACGCCGGAGTACGCCGACGAGTTCGGCGCGTGCAGGCGCTACCTCCCCGCCGAGCTCCGCGTCGCGGCCGACCTGACGGGCACGCTCGACGACGCCCGCGTCCGCGCGGCGCTCGGCGCGTCGTACGACGACCTCCGTCGCCGCCGGGTCCTGCTCGACGTGCCCGCCGGCTACTGCTGATCGGCGAAGGGATCGTACGGCAGGCGGTTGTGGAGCCGCCGGCTCGCCCATTCCTGGATGACGACGCGGGGCCGCTCCGCCGCGACCGCCGCGGGATCCACGTCGTACTCCCACAGGAACACGCCGCGGCTGAACTGCTCGCCGAGGAACGGGATCAGCGCCGACCCGAAGGAATCGCGGTACACGAGCGCGCGCGGCAGGGACGAGCCGTCGCGCACGGTCACGACGCGACCCTCGGCGAACTCGGGATCGGGCACGGCCGGCTCCACGACCCGCGCCTCGAACGGCACGCGCGGCACGCGCCCGATCGTCGTCTCGGTCAACCAGTGGTCCAGGCGCAGCATGCGGGCCAGGTCCAGGCCGGGTGACACGGTCTCCCGGCGTTCGAACGCGTCCGGCGCCAGGGCTTGCGGATCCCACTCGGCCTCCGGCACCTGCCGGCCCAGGGCCGCGACGATCTCGCGGCTGGCGACGAGCGCGCCGGCGGCGTTCCAGTGGCTGTCGGTCCGGTGATAGATGCGGTCGCGCGTCTTCTCGTCCGCCAGCGCCCGGTCGAGTGCCAGCGTGTGGACCGTGGTGTGCGCGGCCAGGTAGTCCAGCAGCTGACGCGCCCGGGAGGTGGCGAGCACCGGGTGGAGCGACGTCGGCATGAACTCCGGGTACACCCGGCTCTTCCCCGGGGCGATGACGAACAGGTAGGCGATGCCGCGGGCCGCGAGCCAGTCCTGCGTGTGCTGGAGGGTCGCCGCCCACGTCGCGAGGTCCTCGTCGGAGAGGAGCGACGGCGTGAGGTAGTCCTCGAGGCCGCCGTCGTCGGCGTAGAAGAGCCAGCCGTCCTTGCCGCGGATCACCTCGGGCTGCGGCGAGACGCGCAGCACGACGAAGCGCACGGCGGCCTGCCAGCGGACCAGGGCGTCGCGAAAGGCGAAGTGCCCTTCGAAGGCCCGGGTGAGCGCGTGCGTCCAGCCGTCCAGCGTCGCCCACGGCAGGGCGCCGGCGTCGGCGGGCGGCGCGGCGTCCTCCCGCTCCGCCGCCTGCGGGGCGCGGTCCACGCCGGCCACGGTGGCCAGTCCCGGCAAGGCGATCGCCACCGCGCAGAAGACCAGGAACACCCGCTCCACCAGCGGATGGAGCCGCGGCAGGAGCACCGACGACGGGGAGCGGACGGGCGGAGGCGCGGGCACGATCAGAAACGGAAGTAGATGAACGGGCTGTAGGTGCGGGCGGCGCTGAGCGCCATCGAGGCCACGAGGAGCAGGGCCAGCGCGGCCGCGGTCGCGGCGGAGGGCGCCCAGCCCAGGGCCTGGGTCCCGCTGGCGGCATCCGGCGCGACCCGCCGGGCGAGCCACGGCGCGACGGGCAGCGATCCCACGAGGCCGGCCGTCATCGCCAGCACGAGCTCCGGCGTCATGTACCAGGCCACCGTGTGAGTGGCGGGCAGGCCAGGGCCGGCGCCGGCCATGGCGGCCAGCATCCGGAGCGCGCCGTCGAGCGTCTCGGCCCGGAAGAACACCCAGCCCACCACCACGACCCCCAGGGCGTAGACGCGTCCGAGGCCGATCGGGACGGCTCCGAATCCGCCGCCGGACCGCACGCGCCGCTCCGCGGCCAGGAACGCACCGTGATACAGCCCCCAGGCGACGAACGTCCAGCTCGCCCCGTGCCACAGCCCGCACAGGAAGAACACGACGAGCAGGTTCAGGTACACGCGCGCCGGGCGCGCGCGATTGCCGCCGAGCGGGACGTAGAGGTAGTCGCGGAACCACGTCGAGAGCGAGATGTGCCAGCGGCGCCAGAAGTCCTGCACGGACGTGGCCGCGTACGGATAGCGGAAGTTCTCGGGGAACCGGAACCCGAACAGGCGGCCCAGGCCGATGGCCATGTCGGAGTAGCCGGAGAAGTCGAAGTAGATCTGCAGCGTGTAGCAGACGGCGCCCAGCCACGCGAGCGGGGCCGTGAGCTGGGACGGATCCAGGCCGAAGACGGCGTCGGCGGGACCGGCCACGACGTTGGCGACGAGCATCTTCTTCGCCAGTCCGACGACGAAGCGCCTGGCGCCGTAGGCCAGGTCGTCGAGACCGACCGTGCGCGACGACAGCTGGGCCGCGATGTCGCGGTAGCGGATGATCGGCCCGGCGATGAGCTGCGGGAAGAGCAGGAGGTAGAGCGCGGCTTCGACGGGGCCCTTCTGCGCCACGGCGTCGCCGCGTTTCACGTCGACCACGTACGAGATGGCGTGGAAGGTGAAGAACGAGATGCCGATGGGCAGCGCGATCGCCGGGACGGCCAACGGCGGCAGGCCCACCGCGCCGAGCGCCACGTTCAGGTTCGTCGTGAGGAAGCCGGCGTACTTGAACACGGCCAGCACCCCGAGGTCGAGCGCCACCGTCGCCGCGAGCAGCCGGCGGGCCTGCGGCGTGTCGCCCAGCCGCGCGATGCCGATCGCGGCCGCGTAGTTGACGGCAATCGACGCCACGACGAGCGTCGTGAACGCCCCCGCGCCGCTCGCGTAGAACACGAGGCTCGCCGCGAGGAGCAGGGCGTTCCGTCCCCGGCGCGGGCACACCGCGTAGAGCCCGAGCAGCAGCGGCAGGAAGGCGTAGAGGAACGCGGGCTCGGTGAACAGCACGAGGGCCGGGGCGGCCGGACGTCCTTCAGTCTAGCGGGTGGACGGCGGCCGGCCGTCGAAGGCGTCGAGGAGCGTGGGCAGCAGCGCGTGCATCTTCGACAGGACCGGGCGGGCCGGCGTCAGGCCGCGCCGGAAGCCCCGGGCGACCAGGGCGTCGAGCAGGGCGGGCCGGCTCGCCACGACATGGACGGGCACGTCCCAGGGGGCGCCCTCGCCCGAGACGAGGGCCGGCGGCTGGTGATCGCCGAGCACGATGAGCACGAGGTCGCGGTCGGCGCGCAGGCGCAGGTACCCACCAAGGGTCTGGAAGTCGTAGCCGAGGGCCTGGACGAATCCCGGTCCCAGATCGAGCCAGTCGGCGGGCACGCCGTAGGCGGCGTCCAGGGCCGCCGCGTCGTACGGGCTGGACGTGAGGACCCGCGCCCAATCGGGCTGGTAGGGCGGCGTCGGCGTGAACGGCGTGTGCGTGCTGATGGTCGGGAACACGACGAACACCGGCGCGTGCCGGCCGGCCACCTCCAGGCGATCGACCTTGGCCAGCGCGAACTGGTCGGTCACGTCCCACCAGCCGAAGGGCGGGCCCGCGTACGCCAGCCGCGGCGCGTCGTAGACGACGTCGAACCCGTAGAAGGCGCCCTCCCGCCAGGCCTGCTGGAGGCCCGGCATGATCGCGATCGTGCGGTATCCGGCCCGCGCGAACGCCGTCACCATCGTGTCGCGATCCTGCGCCAGCAGGCGGACGTTGGTGGCGCCGTCCCTGACCTCGGTCCCCGACAGGAGGCTGAGGTGCGCGAGCCAGGACTCGCCGCCGAAGGTGGGCGACTCCACGAAGGCGGAGACGACGTCCCGGCCGGTCTCGCGGATGTCGGACGCGAAGCGCGCGCGCGCCGGCGCGAGCGCGGCCGCGAAGGCCGGCCGGTCCCAGCTCACGGCGCCGTACGACTCGACGAACACCAGGAACACGTCGGCGCCGCCGAGGGCGTCCAGCGTCGTGTCGATGACGGGCGCGGGGCCCAGGGCCTCCAGGCCCGCGCCGCTGGCCTCGATGGCGTACTGCCGCGCCTGCCGCGCCCAGACGAACGTCACCGGCTCCACCACCGCCGGCCGCTGGGGCACGCGCGCGTCGAGCCGCTGGCCGGCCCCGTACACCAGCACGGCGGCCGCGGCTCCGGCCAGGACCACGCGGCGCCCGGGCGCTCGCAGCGCCTCGATGACCGTCGCGAACGCCCAGCGGTATGGCACGTAGAGCAGCAGCGGCACCAGGAGCAGCCCGGCCAGGAGGCCGGCCACGACGCGCGGATCGATGACGTACGCCAGCATCGCGCCCACCGCCGGCAGGTGCGGCATGTCCCAGTAGAGGTTGATGTCACGCCCCCAGAGCGACTGCGCCGTCGCCGCGGCATACCGGCCGTAGGTGAGGAGCACCCACAGGACGGCCAGGCCCCGGGTGGTGCGAACGCCCGGGCCCGGCACGGCCCGGCTGGCCAGGGCCAGGACGAGCACGACGGCGGCGAGCTCCGCCGACAGATCGCCCGTGAGGCGCGGAAACGGCGTGGGCCACCGGTTCGCCATCGCCAGCGGCAGGTTCAGCACGACGACGGCCGCGACGGCGGCCGCCCACGACGTCAGGCGGGACACGATCGAGTGCCGGAAGCCGATCCGCGGGCGGCGGACGTGCAGGACATCGCCTCCAGCATAGACGAGCGGACGACCGGCGGCGTCGCTCGTGGGGCACACGCGCTGGTCGTCCGCCGCGGGAGCGCGCGTCGCGCCGGGGCGATCAGTTCCCGCCGCCGCCCAGGGGCGGCCCGGGGTTGAGGGGATAGCGCGACCGCGGACGCGCGCCCCAGCCGGGCGCCACGAACTTCGGCGCGTTGGCCGACGGGTTCTGCAGGTAGCGGGTGATGTCGGCCTCGGCCTGGCGCAGGTGCGCCTCGCCCATCGCGTCGGCGTCCTTGCGCTTGGCGATCTCCTGGCCGAGCTGCCGGATCGTCTGCAGCACGACGGCGCGCGCCTGCGGCGTGGTGTCGGCGTCGGCGCCCAGGATCATCATGGCGTCGAGCGCCGCGCGCTCGGTCACCCGGCGCAGCGACTGCTGCATCGGCGGCTCGGGGCCGTGGGGCCCCCAGGTGGCGTCGAGGACCATCCGGAGCACTTCGGGCAGCGTCAGGGCGTTGGGCTGCCGGTCGGCGAACGCCACGAGACGCGCGGCGCGGTCCGGCTGCAGGAGGTCGCCGACCACCATCGCGGCGAGGATGCGCGCGGCGCGCAGGTGGTCGAAGGCGTAGTCGTTCGACAGGTCCTCGAGATTGGTGTTCGGGTGAGGCGTCAGCTCGGCCAGGAGCGACTCCGGCATCTCGAGCGCGGCGGGCGCGATCGTGGAGAGCAGGAGCTGCAGGACTTCGCGCTGCGTGGCCGCCGGCACGATCTCGGTGGCGGGGCCCGGATCGCCCTTCACGTTGTAGGAGTGGAACATCCCGCCGACGTAGCGCAGGCCGGACTCGATGGCCCAGCGGTGGTGCAGGTAGGTCATCCACAGGCGCGCGTCGCGCAGGGCGCCGACGGGCTCGCCCGGACGGAGGATGGCCGGGCCGTAGCTGCGCAGCATGATGCCGCGGGCCGCGATCGTCTCCTTCAGGTACTCCTGCGGCGTGGCGCGGTCGTCGTACCACCACCAGCGGGGATCGGTGTCGGGCACGAAGTGGAGGCCCTTGGCCCGCACCTCGGCGATGACGCCGTCGAGCCCCGCCTTCTCGCGCCCGGCCGGGAACACCGAATAGGCGTACTTCGCCAGCATCAGGTCGTAGGCGCCGATCGCCTTGGGGAAGGCGTCGCTCAAGTCGAGCTTGCCGTTGGTGACCTTCACCCGCGGCGTCGGATAGTCCATCACCGAGCCGAAGTTGTCGAGGCTGGCCGAGAAGTTGTGCTGGAAGCCCATGACGTGTCCGAGCTCGTGCGCCGTGAGGAGCGTTTGGCGCGCCAGGATCATGTCGCGCTCGGCGGCCGGCATGCCGTCGGCGGGCTGGGCCGCGAGCGCGGCCACGAGCTCGGCGTCGCCGAACATGAGCCCCGCGTCGTCGTTGCCGCTCGTCGGCGTGTAGGCCTCGAAGAAGTTGCCGACGGTGCGGATGCGGTGGGAGTCCATGTGCGTCTTCGAGCCGAGCACCTCGCCGGTCCGTGGATCGCGGAACGACCCGCCGCTCGAGAAGCCGCGCTCGTCGCGGTTGATCCAGAGGATCCACGAGTAGCGGATGTCCATCGGATCCATGTCCGGCGTGGGGTCCTTCACCTGGACGGCGTTCCGGAAGCCGGCGGCCTCGAAGGCCGTGTTCCACCACAGGGCGCCGTTGCGCATCGCCGTGCGCGTCGGCTCGGGGATGCCCGCGTCCAGGTAGAAGACGATGGGCGTGATCGGCTCGCTCATCGCGGCCGCCGGATCCTTCTTCTCCAGCCGCCAGCGGGTGACCCACCGCGTCTCGGTGTCCTGGTCGAACGGCTTGGCGTAGTCGCGGAAGGAGATGGCGCTCACGCCGATGCGCGGGTCGGCCAGCCGCGGCGTGTAGCCCACCGGCGCCTTGAGGAACGAGTGGTGGATGCGCAGCGTGAAGAAGCGCCCGTCGGGCGTGACGTTGTTCACGAGGAGACCGGGGTTGTCGGCCGAGAACGTGGCGACCGTCTCCACCTCGGCGTTCAGCGGGAAGCTCTTGATGCGGGCCGGGAAGAAGCCGCTCCGCGCCGCATCGAACCGGAAGGCGCCCTGGTTCGCCCTGCGCAGGCGCCCTTCGACGTCGGCCGCGTCGCGCAGGAAGAGCGGCGAGGCGTCCACGAGCACCCGTCCGCTCTCGTCCGCTTCCACGGGCAGCGATGCCAGGACCGAGCTGGCGAACGAGTCGCGCACGTTCTCCTGCTGCGCCGCGGACCCGCCGACCGCCCGGTAGCCCAGGTTCTGGGCCACGACGAGGACGCGCGGGCCCGAGCGGACGAAGTGCACGACCTCGGAAGACAGGATACCGCGATCGAACGGCAGCTCCACCGAGCCCGCCCCGGAGGCCGTCGAGACGTAGTACAGGACGTCGGCGTCGAAGACCGGGATCTCGGCCAGCACGCGTCCGCGTCCCGCGTCCCAGTACAGCGGCACGTAGCCGTCCATCCGCGTCAGGCCCTTGGTCCGCTCCGCCAGGGTCGCCGCCGGCTGCGCGAGCGCCGAGGTGGCGACCGCCGCCGACAGAATGCCCGCCAGGGCGACTGTGCGCATCGTGGTTTCTCCCATCGCGCGCGATTGTCGGCAGGGCGCGCTGCGCAAGTCAAGGCGGCCGCCGCGAGGGCGGGCCGGCCGGCTGGCGCCGTTGCTGGCGCGGCCTTTGGATGCACCGTCGAGGTAGCAGTGCCCACCGGGTCGCCGTCGAGCGGGCGAGGGCGGGAGGCGGCGGGGCGGTGCAGGGAGGGGCGGTCATGCCACGAATGGTCCTTCCGCAGGGGGGGCGGGCGAGGCCACCGATCCGTGCCGCCGGGCGCCTCCTGGCGGCGCTTCTGGCGGTGCTGCTCGTCGACGGCTGCGCCGCCCATCGACGCCTGGCGATTCCCGATCAGCCCCCGCGCGGTGGAGCCGCCACTGCCCCGGTGGGCGGCGAGGCCGCCACGCTGCAGCCGGGCGATCACGTCCGGATCCGCCTGCAGAGCGGCACGGTCCTTCGGGTCACCCTCGCCGAGGTCCGGTCCGACGCCCTCGTGACCACGCGAGGCCAGCGCATTCCGTTCGAGGCGATGGTCAGGCTGGAGAAGCGCCACCTCTCGGTGGCGCGTACGGCGATCCTGGTCGGCGGAGGACTCGGCCTGCTGGTCCTGGTGATGACGGCGGCGGCGTATGCCTCGCTTGCCGCCGGGTTGTGAGGCCATGCGCGCCAGGGGTGCTCGCCGTCGCTTCGCCGGGGCCGCCGCCGTCTGGCTGATCGCGGCGCTCGCGGGGGCCTGCCACGTGCAGACGCGCGTGGCCCTTCCCGGCGAGCCGCCTCCGGCGCCCGGCGCTGCGGCGCGCGTGGTGAAGGCCGGCGACGACGTCGTCATCGAGTTGAGGGACGGGACCCTCGCCGGGCTCATCGTGGCAGAGGTGCGGACCGACGCCCTCGTCGGCACCAGTGGCCAGCGCTATCCGATCGCCGAGATCGTCCGGATCGAGCGCCGGCGGCTCTCCCTCGGGCGGAGCGCCGGCCTCGCCGCCGGACTCTATCTGGGCGTCCTCGCGGCACTGACGCTGCTCTTGCTGGCCGCCGGGTGGCAGCTGGCCTGACCGGCGGCGCTCGCCTCAGCGGCGCGGAAACAGCGAGGGTCCCTGCGCCACCGGCCGCCCCCCGGGATGTCCGCCCCAGGCCACGGCGGCCGGAAGGCGCTCGGCGTCCACGCGCCCGTCCAGCCCAATCCGGCGCCAGATGTCCTGGGCGGCCCCAGGCATCGCCGGTGACGCCAGGATCGCGACCAGACGCAGCGCCTCCAGCGCGTCGCCCAAGACGCCAGGCACGTCCGCGCCGGCCGGCGCCCTCCACGGGCGATGCCGCTCGAGGTGCGCGTTGGCCGCGGCGACGAGTTCCCACGTCGCCTCGAGGGCGAGGCTCGGCGCGAAGGCCTCCCACGCCGCCGACGCCCGCGCGACCGCCGCCCGGGCCGCCGTCTCGAGCTCCCCTCCAGAGCGCGGAGCGGGCGCGATTCCGCCGCACTGGCGCACGACCAGCGTCGTGACGCGCGACACCAGGTTGCCCAGGCCGTTGGCCAGGTCCGCGGTGTAGCGCCGAAGCAGGCTGTCGCGGCTGACGTCGCCGTCCTGTCCGTACGGCGTACCGGCGAGCAGGGAGTAGCGGAAGGCGTCGGCGCCGAACTCCTCGGCCAGCGCCAACGGACTCACGACGTTGCCCGTCGTCTTGCTCATCTTCGAGCCGTCGCTCAGCAGGTAGCCGCCGACGGCCCAGCGCGCCGGCAGCGGCAGCCCGGCGCTCAGGAGCATCGCGGGCCAGTAGATGCAGTGGTGGCGCAGGATGTCCTTCCCGAGCAGGTGGCACGCGGGCCACCACGTGGTGCACCGGTCGTCGTCGCCCCCGAACCCGATCGCCGAGAGGTAGTTCGTGAGCGCGTCGAACCAGACATAGGCCACGTGCGCGGGATCCCACGGCAGTGGGACGCCCCAGGTGAGGCTCGTGCGGCTGATACTGAAGTCGCGCAGGCCGGCGCGGATGGTGCCCAGCACCTCGTTCCGCCGGAACGCCGGCACGATCGCGTCGGGATGCGCCTCGTACCACGCGAGCAGGCGGTCCCGGAACCGGCTCAGTCGGAAGAAGTAGTTTTCTTCCTCGAAGGCGTCCACGGGACGCCCGTGCACGGGGCAGAGCGCGCCTGGCGCGAGCTCGTCGTCCGTGTAGTACTCCTCACAGGCCACGCAGTACTTGCCCGCGTAGACGTCCAGCTCGATGTCGCCCGCGTCGCGGCAGCGCTGGAGCAGGGTCTCCACGCCCACGCGGTGGCGTGGCTCGGTCGTTCTGATGAAGTCGTCGTGACTGACGTGCAGCGTCCGCCACGCCTCCTGATATTGCGGCGCGACTGCATCGGCGAACGCCTGCGGGCTCTGGCCGGCGGCCGCCGCGTGCTGCTGGACCTTGAGGCCGTGCTCGTCGGTGCCGGTGAGGAAGTGCACCCGATCGCCGAGCAGGCGATGCCAGCGGGCGAGCGCGTCGCCGACGACGGTGGTGTAGGCGTGCCCTAGGTGAGGCGGGGCGGTGACGTAGTAGATCGGGGTCGTGAGATAGAAGCGGCGCATGACAGATCCCTCCAACGGTGGTCGGCGACCAGGACGTTGAACGAGGGACGCATTCGCCGCGACGAGACGAATCTCACGCGATCAGGATACCCCAGACGCACGGCGTCGCCGTGCCGATGGAGCGCCGGCAGGTGGCGACGGTGGCCGAGGCTGCGCCGGGCGCGCGGCAGGCGCCCCGGACGGGGTCGTCGGCGGCGTGGTGGGGGTGGCGACGCCGCCCCCCGAGGTGACCGACCCTCCGCTTCCTCCGACAAGGACGCCGTGCACGGTCACGGTGGCGGTCGGCGAGTCCCCGGTGCCCGAGGGCGTGGACACCCGCACCCAATATTCGTACACACCCGGGGCGGTGAACGGCGGCAGCGTGAGGGTCGCGCCTCGGGCGCCCACGATTGGCGACGTCGTGTCGCCGCTCTTCCCCGAATACCATTGCATCGCCGAACTCCAGCTCGCACTCGACACCTCGACGCCGAGAGAGGCCGACTGTCCGACGGGGAGCAACTGCTGCGCCGGCCATATGGCGGCCGTCGTCGGTGCCAGCTGCAGGTTGAAAAACACGCCCGAGACGTGCGCCCCCGGGGTCATGACGATCGGCGTGCCACCGGCCTGCAGGCAGCCCTCCGGCGGGCACGGTTGGTCCTTCCACACCATCGGGCCATTGAACGGGGCGCGAGCCGCGACACGATACTGCCCCGGCGGCACGCGACCGAAGACGATGACTCCGGTGGCGCCCACGAACGCCGTCGCCACGGCCCTCGACGGACCCGTGCCGTCCACGATCAGGTCCACGGCCCCCACCGTCGGGTCCCACTGGTCGTTCGCGACCGACAATCTTCCGCCAATCGACCCGCCCATCGGCAGATCGAAGTCGACGCCCGCCGTCTCGATGCCTGCGCCGACGGCGATCGCACCACCCGTGTTGGTGCGACAGTACGTCCCCACGTCCACCGGTCCGCCCGGGCACGCGATGTCGGGGTACAGCACGTCCGCGTAGGGATAGTCCGACGTCGCGCCGAGCGGCGGCGCGTCGGGACGTCCGGACACTGGCGCGGCGCCGGCGTAGGCATAGTAGACGCCAGGCGGCAGGCCTGCGACCGCAAAGGCACCATCGGCACTCGAGGGCGGCGCGCTCGCGACGACCGTCTCCTCGCTGGAGAGGATCGTCACGATCGCGTTGGCGACGGGATGCCCAGCGCTCCTCACGGTGCCGCTGATGGCGCCCGTGGCCTCCGCCGCCGGCGAGACGACGGCGGTGCGGGAATCGGCGCTGCCCAGCGCGTTCGACACGCGGACCCAGTAGCTGGCCGGACCAGTACCCGCCACGATCGCCAGGTCACGGGCGGTGCCGCCCGCCATCGGCTGGCTCGTGTCACCGGACCGTCCGGCGTACCACTGGTACGAGAGCGCACCGGCACCGATCGGGCTCACGCTGAGCGTCACCGACTGACCGGCGATCGCGACGCGGTCCGCGGGCTGGGCGTCGGGGATACCGGGAACACCAGCCTGCAGGTCGAGATCGCCGTACAGGCAGGGACACGCGGAGCGCAGCGTGACGATCGGCCCCGTCACGCTGCCATACGACGGAGCCGACGCGGTCACCGTGTACTGGCCGTCGGGAAGGTTCCGGAGCGCGTAGGTGCCCGTCACCGGCGACGTGACCGTCCGAGCGTACGGGACGAGGTCGCCGACACGCGTCACCTCCACCGTGAACGCCCCATGCGTGCCGTCTCCGAACACCCGGCCAAGGAGGCTCGACGCAAGGTCGAGGGAGATGTCCGCGTGGCCCGCGAGACGGTCCGTCACGGCAACCGGAGTCGCTTGTGCGAGCGAACAGCCTGGACCCGTGGTGGGAATGGTCACCGCCGACGGCGGACAGTTGACGGAGTTGGAGAGCGAATACAGGCCAGGGAGCGCCCCGCCCCAGAAGCCGCCGGGGCCGCCATCGGCCCACAGGTAGTACGCACCGGCCGGAAGGCGCGCCAGTCGAAACGCCCCGGAGGCGCCGGTCGACGTCGAGGCGCCGACGGTCGCGAACGGATCGCCGGTGTCGAGGAGCAGCACGACGTGCGCCTCGAAAGCCTTCCAGAAGGCACTCGACACCGTCCCGGCGATCGTGCCGCCGGTGTCCAGGTCGAAGTCGACGGCGGGGGTGACGACGCCCGGAGACACGACGACGGTCCCCCCCGAGTTCGCTCGGCAGTACGTACCGGTTCCGGTGCGTGGCAACCCGACACAAGGCGTGTCCGGATACAGCTCGTCGACATAGTCGCCGCTGGCGGCGCTGGCATCCGCGAAGGCCGTATACACACCGGGCGGAAGATCGGCCACTGCGTAGCCGCCTGACGGCGAGGTTGGCGGCGAGGACCGGACGAGCGTCTCGGATACGTCGTAGACCCGGATTACGACTCCGGCCAGTGGAATCCCGCGACCCGTGACCGTGCCCGATACGCCCCCAGACTGCGCTTCGGCAGGCCGGGGCAGCAGTCCGAGGATGGCGATCGGGACCCACCCCCATCGATGCCGCGCTGCGATGATCACCGGACACTCCTCCCTCGATGGAGAGGGGGCGACTACAGCCGGCTGCAGCTTACCGGGCCGTCCCCACGGCTGTCGAGCGGCTCGCGCGCCGCCAGTCCGAGAGCGGCTCGTCACAACTACCCGTGGTAGTCGTCCCGGGCGTGCGGGTACAGTGGCCGGGCATGAATCAGGCGTGGTGGCGGCGGTGGCACCGGTGGGTCGGCTTCGTGGGCGGGATGTTCCTGATCTTCGCGGCCGTCACGGGCGTGCTGGTGGCGGGGACGGAGTTCTTCGGCGAGGAAGAGGCCCTGCGCGAGGCGACGCGCGACCTGGTCAGCCCGGTCACGACGGCCTCCCCCGCCTCCGCCTGGCACGACCCGCTCGCGCGGGCGCTGGCGACGGCCGCCCGCGAGGCCGGCGGCGCGCCGATCGACCGGATCGTGATGCAGTTCAAGGGCGACGCGCCCACCGTGGACGTGTTCCTCGGCAAGCCCACGGGCGGCGAGGACCGGCGGCTCGTGCTCTCGGCGCGGACGGGCGATCTCATCCGCACCGAGGGCTACGTGGACAAGCCGCTGCTCCACCGCATCCACAGCGGCGAGGCCTTCGGCGACGGCGGCCTGGTGTTCGCCATGGCGTGGGGCACCGGTCTCGCCTTCCTCGGCGTGTCCGGCCTGCTCGTCTACGTCCAGATGCGGCGCCGGAATCCCACGGGCTGGCAGAAGGTCTTCTGGTAGCGCTCCTGCCCCGCGCGCTGTCCAGCCTGTTGCCTCAGTGCGAGGGCACGGTCCAGCGTTCGCCGTCGTCGTCGCGAACGGTCTTGAGCTCGTAGCCGTGCTTGCCCTTCACGAACGTCAGGCTCGCCATGTCGCTGGGCGTGGCCTGCGACGCGTGTGACGTCAACAGGATGGCCTCCACCTGGCGATGCGCGTTGAGGATGGCGATCGTGGACGCGTCGTCCCCGAACCGCTCGACCTCGTAGCGTCCAGCCGGCAGCTGCACGCCGTCGACCGTGAACGCGAACGGCACGCGCACGTCGGCGAGCGGCAGCGCGCTCGCCGTCCCGAGCCCGAGCATCGAGCACGCACCCACCAGGGCCAGCCGGCTGATCATCTTCGTCATGTTCGTCCTCCCGGAGCCACAATCGGCTCCTATCAGGTAGGACGACGGCGGGCCTTGCCGCGCGCTGACAGCGCGATGACATCGGCGACAGCCTGCGGCGCGGGCCCGCCCGGGTCGCGCCCGTGCCCCGCCGCGGCGGCGCGATGGCCACGGCGTCGTGACGAGGCGGCTCAGCCCACGTCCACGACCGGCATCGCGTGGGACTTGAGTTTCTCGCGCGCGGCCTCGGCCGTCGCGCGCAGCAGCGGATCGGACGCCTCGGCCCAGGCGTCCACCTTGTGGGCCAGGCGTGCCAGCCGCAACTCGCCGATGGCGTAGGCCGCGCACGACTGCAGCCACGGGTCGAGGCTCTCGGACAGCACGTCCACGGCCTCGTCGCGCGACTCCACCGACACGCCGATGATCCGCTGGGCCGCCCGCGCGCGCTGGCGCGTGGAGACCTCGCGGTCGAAGAGCGGCACGACGAGCGCCCGCATCGCCGCGGGCAGGACGTTGTCGAGGAACTCCAGGGCGTTGTCGTGCACGGCCGAGTCGTCGGACTGGATCCCGACGAAGGCGCTGTGGAGGTCGTGCTCCGGATACAGGAGCTTCAGCAGGCGGAAGATCCGCTCGCTCTCCTGTGCCAGCGATTCGGCGAGCGCGCGCGTGACCGGCTCGGAGCCGTCGAGGGCGCCCCCGATCGTGTCCAGCACCTGGTAGGTGCGGTAATGGCCCGTGATCTCGGCGGCCAGGGCCGTCTCGGCGATGTGCCGGTCCACGCGCCGGCTCGGATGGATCTGGAGCAGCTTGTTCAGGGCCGTGACGACACGGAAGCGGACCGAGGCATCGGCGTCGAGCAGGCTCTCGACGAGCACGGCGTGCGCGGCGCGCGTGCCAATCGCCTGCAGCACCCCCGGCAGCTCGCGCCGGATGGCCGGCGGGGTGTCGCGGTCAACGAGGTAGTCGCGCAGCGTCCCGGCGATCCGATCGCCGAATCCCGCCAGGGCCGCGCCGATCTCGTGCGTGAGCGCGGGCTCGGCGAGGCGGTCCACGAGGCGGTGCACGAGGGCGCGCTTGCCCAGCCGCGCCGCGGCCCGGATCGCCTCGCGCGCCACGTCGGGCGCGTCGTCCTCGAGCAGCTTGCGCAGCTCGCGTTCGAACACGTCGGGCGACATCGCGATGACGCGGGCCGCCTCGACCCGCGTGCGCAACCCGGCGTCGCCGGTCTCGCTCACCATGCGCTGCAGGAGGACCTGCGACGCCTCGACGTTCTGCGCGCGTCCCGGCCGCGCCAGGAACGCGGCCATCGCGGCCTGGATCGAGAAGCCCTCGAAGTCGCCGGCCCGTTCGATGACGGTCAGGGGATCGATCGTCGTGTAGCGCGTCAGGTACAGCAGCGCCTCGGTGCGGACCTCGAGCGAGGGGTCCGCGAGCAGCTGCTCGACGTCGGCGGACGCCGAGAGCGCTGGCGTGTGCGACAGCACGGTCAGGGCCCGGACGCGCACGTCGGCCGACGGATGCCTGAGGAGGTCGGGCAGCGCGCCGGCGGCCCCGCCCGCCGCGCCTTCCTCGAAGAAACTGAGGGCGTAGAGGATTTCGTCGGGGCTCCCGCGCAGCTTGGCGGTGATGGCGGCGGTGGCGCTGCGATCCAGCGTGCCCGTCCGCGCCCGCTCGGCGTCGATTCTGTGCTGCCGGATGCTGTCCTGGAGCGTCGAGATGTACTGCGACCGCGCCGTCGACGCCGCGACGAGCCACGCGGCCACGCCCGCGAGCGTGAGCCAGCCCACCTGCGACGACGACAGGCCGAGCCACGCCGCGGCCACCAGCACGGCGACGCCGCCCAGCCCGTCGGCCACCCGCGAGACGACGGTGTCGATGAAGGCCTTCGCCCGCAGGGTGTCCGACGCCGAGAGCGGCAGGTACAGCAGCTCCACGGTGGACTTGTCGATCGAGTAGCGCAGCACCTGGTCGCTCGCCTTGAGCGCCGACGCGGCGGCCAGCGAGCCCAGCATCACGACGGCCAGCGACGTGGACGCCATGGCCACGGGCACGATGAAGAGCGCCACGCCCACGCCGGCCGTCCGCAGGACGCGTCCGGTGAGCACGACCTGCAGGGCCAGCGACGCGACGCCCGCGAGCATGTTGAAGGACCCGAAGAACGCCGTCAGCTGGTCGGTGTCGGGAATCTCGGCCTTCGCCATGGCCTTGAACTGCCAGCCGGCGATGGTGGTGGTGAACGACGCCAGGCCGATCACCCAGGCGATCGCCCAGAGATAGGAGGAACCCGCGATCAGGCGCAGGCTGCCGCGCAGGCCGCCGTGCACGCCCGTGGGCTCGAGCGGCGTCGCGTCCGAGCGCCGCCACGCCAGCTCGACCAGCCCGGCCGACGCGATCATGCTCAGGGCCACCCACAGGAGCAGCGTCTCGGTGCCCAGCATCGACGCCGTGAGCCGGGTGGCCGCGCCGCCCACGATCCAGCCCAGGATCGCCCCGCTGCCGATGAAGCCGAACGCGCGCTTCGCCTCGCGCGTGGTGAGCACGAAGTTGGCGAGGGTCCACACCTGCATGGGTGCCAGCGCGCTGAAGACGCCGACCCAGACGTAGATGGCGACGAAGTTGGCGCCATTGCCCGGGTAGGCCGCGTGCAGCCACCAGAACAGCAGGGACACGGCCGTGAAGAGCGCCAGGCTGCCCATCTGGAGCGACCGGAACGACAGCCACCGGTGCGCGCGGAGGTACACCGAGACCGCCAGGCCGGTCAGCGCGGCGATGGCGACGTCGGCATACGGGAGATAGATGGCCGGGAACCGATCGAGGAACAGGGCGTCCCGCGTCGCCTTCGACGCCACGGTGGCGGCCGTGGTCAGGAACAGGTAGCCGAACACCGGCCAGACACGGGCCAGCTCGCTCCGGCTCAGGCCGAGCAGTCGTGTCACGGCGAGCAGCATGCGATTCGCCTATCGTATTGCCGGGCCTCCCCGGGCTGCATAAGATTCGGCGAGTCCCCCCGATGACCACACGAGACGCCCGCCCGTCGTTCCTCGCCCGCCTGCTCGCGCCGATCGCGGAGATCCGGCCCGGCGAAGGCCCCACGGCGCTCCTGCTCTTCCTCTACTCGTTCCTGGCGATGACGTCGTACAACATCGTCAAGCCGGTCACGCGCTCGCAGTTCATCTCGAGCCTCGGCGCCGACAACCTGCCGTGGGTGCAGTTCGGCGCGGGCATGGTCATCGGCCTCCTGATGCAGGGGTACACGCGCCTCATCGCGACCGTTCCCCGGCGCTGGACGATCCCGGTCACGCAGGCCGGGATGATCACGCTGCTCGTGACCTTCTGGGTGCTCTTCACCCGCGTCGGCGCCGAGTGGGTGTCGGTCGGCTTCTATCTCTTCGGCCTCGTCCTGGGCATCCTGCTCATCAGCCAGTTCTGGACGCTCGCCAACGACATCTACGACCCGCGCCAGGCCAAGCGGCTGTTCGGCCTGATTGGCGGCGGCGCCAGCCTGGGCGGCGCGACCGGGGCGGCGATCACGGCGGGCCTCGTCGAGGAACTGGGCACGACCACGATGCTGCTCGTCAGCGCGGCCATCATGGCGATCTGCGCCGGCATCGTGGTGCGCATCATCCGGACCAACGAGCGGGCCGGCCAGGCCGACGCCGCCAAGACGGGCGAGGAGGAGGGCGTGGGCGGCGGCGAGGCGCTGGCGCTGCTCCGGGGCTCGCGCCACCTGCAGATCATCGCGCTCGTCATCACGTTCGCCGCCATCGGCGCCGCCATCATCGAGCAGCAGCTCAACATGGCCACGGCCGAGGCGAAGGGCCAGGCCAACACCGACGGCATCACTGCGTTCCTGGCACAGGTCACGGTGTACCTGTCGCTCATCGGCCTCTTCATCCAGGTGGCCGTCACGAGCCGCATCCACCGCCTGCTCGGCATCGGCTTCGCCCTCCTCATCCTGCCCGTGAGCCTCGGCGCGAGCGGTCTGCTCATGCTGACCGTGGGCGCGCTCTGGACCTCGGGCGTGGCGCGCGTGCTGGACACGTCGCTGCGCTACACGGTGGACAAGACGACGCGCGAGATCCTGTTCCTGCCGCTGCCGGCCGACGTCAAGTACCGCGCCAAGCCGTTCATCGACGTCACGGTCGACCGGCTCTCCAAGGGCGCCGGCGCGCTGCTCATCCTCGTGCTCATCAAGGACTGGGGCCTCGGCCTCACGTGGCAGCAGCTGTCCTACGCCAGCCTCACGATCATGGCGCTGTGGGTGTTCTTCGCGCTCAGGGCGCGCCGCGAGTACATGGCGGCCTTCCGCCGGAGCATCGTGCAGCAGGACATGAAGGCCGGCGAGATCCGGCTGGAGACGGCGGACCTCTCGACGATCGAGGCGCTGGTGGAGGAACTGGCCCACCCGGATCCCAAGCGCGTCGTCTACGCGCTGGATCTCCTGGAGTCCCTCGACAAGCGCCACCTGGTCAGCCCGCTCATGCTGCACCACGAGCACCCCGACGTCCGCACGCGCGTGCTCACCCTGGCCGCAGCCACCGGCCCGTCCGGCCACGACCGCTGGCTGCGTGGGATCGAACGCGCGCTCGCCGACGTCGAGGGCGAGGTCCGCGGCGCGGCGGTGCGGGCGCTCGCGGCCGTGAAGGGCGAAGAGGCCGCGACCCTGATGCGGCCCTACCTGCGCGAGAGCGATCCGGCCCTGGTGGTCACGGCGGCGTCGGCGTTGTCGAACAGCAGCGACCCCTCCGACGTCAACGCCGCCATGTCGGCGTTCCGCACGCTCATCGACGACTCGCGCGATCAGCGGGCCTCGACGCGGACGGAGGCGGCGCGGGCGCTGGGGCGCGTGACAAATCCGGAGTTCCGGCCGCTGCTCGTGCCGCTCATGTTCGACGCCGACACCGACGTGGCGCGCGCGGCCATCAAGAGCGCCGCCCGGCTGGGCGCCGGCGACTTCCTCTTCGTGCCGCCGCTGGTCTCGCTCCTGCGCAACCGCCGGCTCAAGGGCGCGGCCCGGGACGTGCTGGCCGGCTACGGCGAGGCCGTCGTCCCGACGCTCGTGTATTTCATGCGCGACCGCGACGAGGACGTCTGGGTGCGTCGCCACATGCCGGCCACGCTCGCCCGGATTCCCTGCGAGGCGTCGGTCCACGCCCTGGTCGCCGCGCTGGAGGACCCGGACGGGTTCCTCCGCTACAAGGCGTTGTCGGCGCTCGAGTACCTGCGCCGGGTCCGCCCCGACCTCACGGTGCCCGCCGAGACGCTCACGCGCCTGATCGCGGCCGAGACGGCGCGGGCCTTCGACCGCCTCACCCTGCACTACAACCTGTTCCACGCGGGCGGACTCGACAAGGACAGCCTGCTCGCGCGCGCGCTCTCGGAGAAGTACGACCGGGCGTTCAACCGCCTCTTCACGCTGCTGTCGCTCGTCCACCCCCCGTCCGACATCGCCGCCGTGCGCCACGCGCTCGTCCACGGCGACGCGCGCGGCCGCTCCAACGCCGCCGAGTTCCTCGACAACATCCTGAAGGGCGAGGCGCGTCCGCGGGTCATGCTGCTGGCCGAGGACATGCCGCTCGACGTCCGCGTCGCCAAGGGGAACGCGATGTTCCGGACGCGCGGCCGCGACGTGGAGGACACGCTGGCGCAGCTCATCCACGACGAGAGCCAGGAGGTGTCGGCCACGGCGGTGCAGCTCGTGGAGGCGCGGGGCCTGTGGGCCCTGGCCGGCGACCTCGAGCACCTCCTGCAGCACCGGCCCGCGCACGACTGGTGGGTCTTCGAGGCCGCGTCGTGGGCGCTGGCGGCCCAGCGGATGCCCGCCTCGGAGCGGCGCGTGCTGTGGCAGGAGCCGCTGCCGGCCGTGGAGCTGGCCGACCGGCTGCGCCACGTGCCGCTCTTCCACTTCGTGTCGGTGGACGAGCTCTTCCGCGTGGCGAGCCTGGGACGCCAGGTCCGTCACGAGGCGGGACGCGTCATCGCGCAGGAAGGCGCCCCCATCGACCACCTGCACTTCATCCTCGACGGCAAGGTGTCGAGCGTCTCGTCCGAAGGCGAGGCGGGCGTGCTCGAGGCGCCGTCGGTCGTCGGCTTCGAGGAGACGCTCGAGGGGCATCCGGTGCGGGCGACCGCCAAGGCGCTCGAACCGACGATCACGCTCACGATGACGACCGACGAGTTCCTCACCCTCGTCTCCGAGAACGTCGAGATCGCGCAGGGCATCTTCCGGATGCTGATCGAGACGCGGTGCGCGCCGTCGTGGCGCACCGTGGTGAAGGGCGAGCTGGCGCCCGAGCTGGCCCGCCGCGTGAGCGACGGCGTGCAGGCCGTGGACGGCCTCCTCCTGCTGCAGGCGAGCCCGCTCCTGCAGCGGGCCACCACCACCGAGCTCGTGCGCCTCGCGGGCATCGCGCGTGTCGCGTCCCTGGCCGCCGGCGCCTCCGTGTTCAAGGCGGGCGACGATGCGGGCATTCTCGCCGTCGTGACGGGGGTCGTGGCCATCACGGGCGCCGACGGCGTCGTGGACACGGCGACGCCCGGCGACGTCGTGGGGATGTACGAGGCGCTCGGCGGGCGCGACATGCGGTCGGTCGCCCAGGTGCAGGAGGCCGGCGCGGCGCTGGTGATCGAGCGGGCCGACCTGTTCGAGCTCCTCGCCGATCACACGCCGCTGCTGCAGGGCATCTTCAGCGGGCTGCTCCACGCGGCCCGGCGGGCCGCCGGGCGATCGGCGTCGGCGCGGCGCGCGGCGGCGCCCGCGGCGGCTGGCGCGGCGCCCGTGGCCTGACTGCGTCGCAATCGGACGGCGTCAGGCCGGCAGCCGCACGTCGAAGGTCGTGCCGGCGCCCGGCGTGCTCGCCACGGTGACGGCGCCGCCGTGGCGCTCCACGATGGCCTTGACGATCGACAGGCCCAGGCCGGTGCCGCCCGCGTCGGCCCGCGCGGGATCGGCCTTGAAGAAGCGGTCGAACACGTGCGGCAGGTGCTCGGGAGCGATGCCCTCGCCGGTGTCGGCCACGCGAAGCACCACGCCGCCGGCGTCCACGAACGCCGAGAGCGACACGCGCCCGCCGGCGGGCGTGTGCCGAAGGGCGTTCGCCGTCAGGTTCTGCACCACCTGTTCGAGCCGGCGCGCATCTCCGTTCACGGCCTCGGCCTCGGGCGCCACCTCCGTGGAGAGCGCCACGCCCGCCGCTTCGGCAGCCTGGCCGTGGCGCTCGAGGACGCGCGTGAAGAGCGCCGGCACCGACACGGTGTCGCGCTCCAGCGTGACGCCCCCGGCCTCGAAGCGGGCCAGGTCCAGCAGGTCGTTCACGAGGCGCTCGAGCCGCTGGGCCTCGGCGTCCACGATGTGGACGAAGCGCTGGCCCTCGGCGCTCGCCGGCGCGAACGCCGGGAGGGTCAGCGTCTCGGCGTAGCCGCGGATGGCCGTGAGCGGCGTCCTGAGCTCGTGCGTCACGTCGGCCAGGAGCTGCCGACGCGCGCGATCGGCCTCGACCAGGGCCGCCTCCCTCGCCGCCGCGTCCTCGGCCATGCGGTTGAAGGCGCGCGCCACCGACGCCACCTCGTCGCCGCCCGCCACCGCGGCCCGGGCCGCCCGGTCGCCGTCTCCGAAGCGGCGCGCGGCCGTCTCCAGGTCGCGGAGCCGCGCGTGCGCGGGCCGGAAGACGACGAGCGACGCCAGCGCCGTGCCCACCAGCAGCAGCACCGCGGCCCCGGCCACCAGCCACGGCACCACGTCGCGGGCCACGGCCTCGAGCGGCCGCCCCCGGGCGACGAGCACGGCCGCGACGACCCGGCCGTCCGCGCGAATCGGCGCGACCGCCCAGGGCGGGCCCAGTGGCCGGCCGTCCGCCGCGGCGCCGCCTGCCCGAGGACCGCCGCCGCGCGACCCGAACGGCGCCCGGCCCATGCCCATGCCCGGCATCGGCCGTCGCATCCGCTGCCAGTCGCCCTCGCCGGCGCCAGCCCGGAGGCGGGCGACCACCGTCGCGACGAGCGGCTCGGGCGGCGGCACGGCGCCCGCCACCACCGACCCGTCGGGCAGGACGAGCGCGGCGGGCCGGTCCAGTTCCTTGAAGCGGGCCCGCGCCAGCTCGGCCAGGTCGGCGGACGGCGACCGCGCGGCATCGGCCGCCAGCTCGTCGGCCACCAGGGCCGCCAGGTCCGCGATGAGCCGGGGCGGCAGGGCCTCGTCACGCTGGCTCGACAGCCAGAACAGCAGCCCGCCCTGCACCACGAGCATCAACGCCAGCGCGGCGATGAATCCGGCGGCGATCCGCCAGTACAGGCTGCGATACCAGCGGCGGGGCGGCGCGTCAGACATCGGCGAACTTGTAGCCGGCGCCCCACACCGTGAGGACGAGGGCCGGCGTCTCGGTGTCGACCTCGATGCGCTTGCGGAGGCGCTTCACGAGCGTGTCCACGCTGCGGGGCGTCACGTAGGTCTGGTCGGGCCACACGCGCGACAGGAGGGCCTCGCGGCTGAAGACGATGCCCGGATGGGTGGCCAGGAGGTGGAGCAGCCGGAACTCCTGCGCCGTGAGCTCCACCGCCCGGCCACGCACCGTCACCCGGCGGCGGGGGACGTCGATCTCCACGCCGTGCGCGGTGACCGTGTCGTGGGCGGCGCCTGCCCCGGCCGCGGCCGCCCGCGGGCGTCGCAGCAGGGCCCGCACGCGGGCCACGAACTCGCGCACGCCGAAGGGCTTGGCCAGGTAGTCGTCGGCGCCGCTCTCCAGGCCCAGCACCTTGTCGGACTCCTCGCCCCGGGCGGTCAGCATCAGCACGGGCGTGTCGGCGTTCGGTCCGCCGCGCCGCATGGCCCTGCACACCGTGAGCCCGTCCACCCCGGGCAGCATCAGGTCCAGCACCACTAGGTCCACACGCATCGCGTTCAGGCGCGCCAGGGCGTCCTTGCCGTCGCCGGTGGCGCTGTGCTCGAGTCCCTCGAGGCCGAGGTGCAGGGCGATCAGGTCGCGGATGTGCGGATCGTCTTCGACGACGAGGACGTGGGCCATGGGTGGGGCGCGCGGCGCCGCTGGACCGATCTTACGGGCCGTGGGCACCCGCGGAGCCGGGCGGGCCGCGGTGCCATACTTTTGTCACAGCGGCGCCCTCGGGGCGACACGAAGCGCCCGTCTACTGGAGACAGGAGGCGGAGGACACGCCAATGACGACAACGTGGAAAACGGTAGCAGGAGTGGTGGCGGGCCTGGCGCTCGTCGTCGGCGCGACCAGCGCACTCGGCGCGCGCGAACAGGGACCGGGCGGCCAGCGGGGCCGCGGTCCCGGCATGGGCATGCGGGGTCCCGGTGGGCCGGGCGGGCCGATGGGCCCGATGCTGCCGGGCCTGAGGCAGCTGGGCCTCACCGACGCCCAGCGCGACCAGATCAAGACGCTCATGGACGCGCACAAGGGCGAGTTCGAGGCGCACGCGCAGGCCCTGGGGCCGGCGCGCAAGGGCCTGGACGACGCGGTGACGGCCGAGGCGTTCGACGAGGCGACGGTGCGCCAGCGGGCGGCAGACCTGGCGGCGGTCGAGGCCGAGGGCGCGGTGCTGCGGGCGCGGATCCACTCGGAGGTCTGGGCCCTGCTCACGCCCGAGCAGCAGCAGAAGGCCCGCGACCTCAAGGCGCAGGCCGGACAGCGGCGGGGCGAGATGCGCAAGCGCATGCAGCAGCGCCGCGACCAGCGCGGCCAGCGGCCGCCCCGCGGCTAGGACGGGCGGCACGCGAGCGGCATCCCACGGGCGGTCCGGGACACCGGGCCGCCCGTCGTGCGTACGCCGCTCCCGGATCCGGCCGCCGTTCCCAGGCCCGCCGCCGCGGCCCGGTCCGCCGCCAGGCCACCTTACAGACTTGACAGGCTCGCCCGGCGGTCTATCATCCGCGGTACCGTTCGCTCCCCGTCACCTGGAGGCCCGCATGAAGACCGTCCAGCAGGTGCTCGCCGCGAAGTCCGGTTCCGTCCTGTCGGTCGCCCCCACCTCCTCAGTCTACGCCGCGCTGGCGCTGATGGCCGCGCACGACATCGGCGCCCTGGTGGTCGTCGACGGCGACCGCCTGGCGGGGATGTTCTCCGAGCGCGACTACGCGCGGAAGGTCGTGCTGCGCGGCAAGTCGTCGGCGACGCTGACGGTGGCCGACGTGATGACGCCCGACGTGCTCACGGTGACGCCGCGGTGCACCATGGAGGACTGCATGGCGATCATGACCGACCACCACGTCCGCCACCTCCCCGTCCTCGGCGGCAGCGGCCTGGTCGGCCTCGTCTCCATCGGCGACGTCGTGAAGGCCATGCTCGACGAGCAGCGCTTCGTCATCGAGCAGCTCGAGCAGTACATCGTCTCGTAGCCGCGTGACGGCGTGACTGCGTGACGGCGTGACACTGGTCGCGTCGGGATCCAGCCGCCAGCCGCTCGCCGCTAGAACCTGAAGAGCCTCGTGAACTTCACGACGACGCCGCGATTCTGGAGCGCCGGCAGCCCGCGCGGGTCGGTGTCGCGGCCCTCGGTGTAGACGACGAAGAGGTCGGACCCCGGCTGGTATTCCCACCGGAAGCGCACGTTCGCCGACACCGTGTGCGAGGCCGACGCGTACTGCACCAGCGCGCCGACGAACGAGCGCGGTGACAAGGTGTAGGTGGCGCGCGTGCGCGCCACGGTGTTCCTGAACGAGCCGTAGGGCAGGTCCACCCAGTTGAGCGAGACGGCGGGCTCGAGCATGAGCGACGCGTTCACCTCGACGCGCCCGCTGTAGCTGGTCTCGGTGCGGTCGCCGTCGAAGAACTCGCCGCGCGTGAACCCGACGCGCCCCGAGATCCGCCGCTGAGGTCCGATCGAGTACGACGTCTGGAGCTCCTGGAAGGCGTAGCCGCCCACGGGAATCCGGACGCCCGAGGCGACGTCGAACGGCCGGGCCAGGTACTCGTAGTCGCGCAGGTACTTGACCTCGTAGGTGTCGCCCAGGCGGAAGTCGCCGCGGGTGCTCAGCTCGAGCACGCGGGTCTCGAGCCGTCCCGTCGGGTTCGTCACGTAGTCCAGGCTCGACTCCACGTGCACCTGGCGCAGTGGACCGTGCGCCAGGCGCGGGCTGAAGCGCACCTGCCCGAAGTTGCGGCGGAAGTCCCGCCGCCTGAGGAAGCCCACGTCCGGGTCGAAGCCCGGCCCGACGTAGAGGTGCTCGTACTGCACCTGGTAGCGATCGACGGCGAAGTCGGCGCGCGTCCAGTAGCTCTCGCCGTGGCCCCCGCGCGACGAGTCGCTCCGCACGTAGGCGCCGTCCATCGTCCAGGAGTTGCGGAAGGCGAGCCCCAGGTCCATGCCCACGACCTGGTTCGAACCGCCCTGGCTCGAGCGGACGTCGCGGTTCGTGGCCAGGATCCCGATGCTGCCGCGCTTCAACACGTCGCGACGCACGCGGAGCACCGAGAAGTTCGTGGACGCGCTGGCGGCGTCCTCCGACTCACCCGTCTGGATGTCGATGGCGCCGATCGAGTACTTCCCGGCGCGCCCCGTCACCCGCCCGCCGGCCAGGATGGGCACGGTCCGGCTGCCGTTCAGCCCGATCCGGCGGCTGAAGAACACCACCGGCGTGTCGCCGGGCCCCTGGTTGCCGCCCGTGAGCGCCCCGGGCGTCACGCGCGTGGAGACGCCGCCGAACTGGAAGATGCCCTGCCCTTCCAGGAAGAACTCGCGCTTCTCGGGGAAGAAGACGCTGAAGCGCGTCAGGTTCACCTGCTGCTCGTCGTCCTCCACCTGCGCGAAGTCCGTGTTGTAGGTGAAGTCGCCGGTCAGGCTCTTCGTGAGGCCCAGCTTCACGTCCGCGCCCAGGTCGCCGCCGGGCTCGTTCCTGCGCCGCGGCGTCCCGACGTTGTCGGTGCGGACCGACCCGGTCGCATACGGCTTGATCTCGAGGTTCCGGGCGATGGCGCCCGGCTCGACGCCGACGAGCGTGGCGTAGGAGGACGCCTTGTAGATGCCGCGCGCGCCCCAGGCCGCCGGCACCCGCGTGAGGTGCGAGAGCTCGTTCTTCCACCGGACCACGCGCAGGAAGTTGATGCCCCACACCTGCGGTCCGCTCCCCTGGTAGCGCAGCGACTTGAACGGGATGGCCATCTCGAGCGTCCAGCCGCGGTCGTCGCGCCGGGACCTGACGTTCCACACCGTGCTCCAGTCGGGGTTGTGGACGCGTTCGTCGGTGATGTACCCGTCGCGCAGCGCACCGAGCGGGTTGGTCTGGAACAGGAACGAGTTGCGCCGGTCGTGGTAGGTGTCGATGGCGACGATGAAGTTCTCGTTCAGGTAGATGTTCACGTGGTCGCGGCGCCGCTCGTTGACGATCTCGCGCTCCGGGTGGCTGTCCAGGCAGCGGGCGCTCACATACAGGGTGGAGGCGTCGAAGAACACCCACACCTGCGTCTGCTCGGTGGCGGCATCGCCCTCGCGCGGCTCCTGCTGGATGAAGCCGTCCATGGGCAGGACGCGGCCGTAGATCGCGTCGTCGAGCCGGCCGTCGACCACCAGCGGCGCGTCCAGGCGCACGGCCCGCACGGTGACGCGGTCGGAGCCGTCGCGGGACACGGTGTTCGGCAGCTCCGGGGCCGGCGGACCATCGTCGGCGAGGGCTCGCGCGCCGGCCGGCCGCGAGGCCGGCGCCGGCGTCTGCGCGGCGGCGCGCCCGGCGGCGAGGCCGAGCGCGACGGTGAGCGACGAGACGAGCAGCGGCACGCGCATGGCGAGGGCGGCAGTGTAGCGACGGCGGGGGCGGCGGCTGTCGCCGGATGTCACGCGGGGTCGCGCGGCGGGGCGGCGAGGCGCAGCAGGCGCAGGCCGTTGAGCGTGACGGCGACGGTGGCGCCCGTGTCGGCCATCACGGCCAGCCAGAGCGGGGCAGACCCGAGCACGGCCGACACCAGGAACGCCAGCTTGGTGCCGAGCGAAATCGCCACGTTCTGCCGGATGACGCGCACCGCCTGCGCGGCCTGGCGGCCGAGGAGCGCGAGCGCGCGCGGCTCGCCGGCCGGGCCGGCGACCACGACGTCGGCGGACGCGAGCAGGTCGTCGGACGCGGGGCTGGACACCACGCGCACGCCCACGGTCGCGAACGCCTCGCGCGTGTGGTGCGAGGTGGCCGCGGCCCGCTCCAGCGGCGCGCCGCCCTTCACCACGACGCCCTCGGTGGCCAGCGCGGTCACGGCCGCCACGACCGTGACGGGCGTGGAGATGACGAGCGCGCACGGGCACGCCATCACCAGGAACACGAGCGCCCGGTAGAACCACTGGGCCCAGAGCCCGTCGACGAGCGGGGGACCGAGCGCGACGACCAGCGCCGCCAGCGTCACCGCCGGCGTGTAGATGGCGGCGAAGCGCTCGATCCACCGTTCGACGGGCGCCGTCTCCTGGCTGCGATCGGCCGAGGCCACGCCGCGACGCGCCACCGTCGCCAGCGCCTCGCGCGCCCGTTCGAGGCTCCAGGCCTCCAGCCGGTGCGCCACCGCGAACAGCACGGCCACCGCCGCGCCCTCGGCCCACTGCCCGATGGCGGCCGCGCCCGCCGCCGACAGGCACACGAGGACGTGCATGTCGAGGCGGCCCCGGCTGAGGGCGGCGAGCGCCCGCGGCCACAGGCGCCACAGTCCCACGATGACGGCGGCCCCGTAGGCGGCGACGGCCCAGGGGCTGTGGCCGCCGACAATCGATCCGCCGTCGCGGTGGCCGAGGAGCGCCTCGCGCCACGTGTCGGCGGCGAGGCCGTCGGCGATCCAGCCCAGCGCGAAGAGCGCTCCGGCGGCGACGACGTCACGCGGCCAGGCGCGCCCGGCCGCCGCCGGCGGGACGGGCACGTCGTCCTCCACCGCCAGGCCCGTGCTGGCGATGGCCTGTCGCAGGCGGGCCGGCGTCGTGGCCGCCGGATCGATCGTGAGATCGACGCGCGCGTGCACCAGGTCGAACGCCACGCGCACGACGCCCGGATCCGTCTCGACCGCCGCGCGGACGAGCGCGGTCTCGTCGGCGCAGTCCATGGCGGGCACGCGGAAGCGCACCTCGACCAGCGACGCGGCGTCGGGGACGGCGGAGTCCGGCATCAGCGGTGGACGGGCCCGGGGCGGGAGATCAAGCCCCTCATTATCGCGCCGGTGCCGGCCCTACCGCCGGGCCGTCGCGGTGTGCGGGGCCGCCGCCACGGCGGCGTGGGCGCGGCGCGGTTCGGCGCCGCCCTCGGCCGTGCCGGCCGCGGTGTCCACGAGCACCGCCGAGGCGTAGCCGTAGCGCACCTCGCCCTTCCTTCCGATCTTCTGGAAGCGGTGGCCGCGCGCCTCGAGGTCCGCGACGATCGGCGCCGGGAAGCGATCCTCGATCTCGATACGGGCCGCCTGCTCCAGCGGATCCCGCGGATCGCGGCCGGGCAGGAAGCGCGGGGCCTCGATGGCCTGCTGCGCGCCGAGCCCGCCGTCGATGACGCTCGTGATCACGTTGTAGACCGTGAGCGGAATCCAGGCGTTGCCGGCGCAGCCGACGGCGAGGCGCGGCACGAGTCCGCCGGGAGTCTCGCGGAAGACCAGCGTGGGCACGGTGCCCGTGCTCGACCGCATGAGCGGCAGGAGGCTGCCGTAGGCGCCGGCCGTGGTGCGCGTGCTGCGCAGGTGGTTGTTGTAGAGGAAACCCAGGCCCTTCGAGACGTAGAAGGTGCCGCCCCACGTGCTGAGCGTCTGCGTGACGGCGATGAGGTTGCCCTCGGCGTCGCCGACCGCGAAGGCCGTCGTGCCGCGGCCGATCCGCGTCGGCGGCGGCGTGAAGGGGCCGTCGTCGGGGCCCTGGCGCTGGTAGACCGACGCCCTGCGCGGGTCGATCGTGTCGAAGAGGCGCGCGGCGTGATCCGGCCGGAGGTGCTCGGCGAAGTCCACGGGCCACCGTTCCGGGTCGGCGACGCGCCGGAGGGGATCGCGGACCTTCCAGGCCTCGATCACGTGGTGCCAGTAGTCGGCGTCGGTGCTCGTCCGGGCGCCCGGCCGCGGCGTGTAGCGATCCAGGACCTGCAACGACTCGAACATCTGGATCCCGGTGGACACGGGCGGCCCGCCCGCGAAGAGCGCGTGGCCGCGGTAGTGGCCCTCGACCGGCGTCCGCTCCATGGCCCGGTACTGCGCCAGGTCGGCGTAGGTGATGATGCCGCCGTTCTCGGCCATGTCGGCGGCGATCCGCCGCGCGATGGCGCCGCGGTAGAACGTCTCGGCGCCGTCCTTCGCGATGGCGCGCAGGGTGGCGGCGTAGTCCTTGTTCACGAAGCGGTCGCCGGGTTTCGGCACCTGGCCGCCGGGAAGGAAGATGGCCGACGCCGCCGGGTACTTCTCCAGGAACCGCCGGCCCTCGGCGATGCTCGTCGGCAGGCCCTCGTCGAGGACGAAGCCGTCCTCGGCCAGCGTGATGGCGGGCTCGATGAGCGACGCCCAGCTCACCTTGCCGCTGCCGTAGTGCGAGTAGAGGTAGTCGAGACCCGCCACCACGCCCGGGATGTTCGCGGCGGCCGGGCCGTCGGCCACCAGGCGACCGTCGCGCATGATGGCCGGGTTGTCGAGCGTCGCGTGCCCGGGCGTCATGTCCTTGTACTCGACGACCGTGGGCGTCTTCATGCCCGTCAGGTAGAGGACGGCGCTTCCGTCGCCGCCGAGGCCCGACGCCTCCGGCTCCACCACGCCGAGGGCGAACGACACCGCGATCATGGCGTCCACGATGTTGCCGCCCTGCTCGAACGCGCGACGTCCGGCCTCGGACGCCAGCGGATGGCCGGAGACGACGACGGCGCCGCGCGACGTCACGACGGGTTTGATCAGGGGCTGCTCGGCGACGAGCTCGTCCACGACGGCCTCGAGCGCCGCGGCCGAGGCCGCCCGCTCCGCCTGCGGCCGGTACTTGTCGCGCAGCGCCACCCACGTCTCGGCGGACGGGCCGCTGGCGTAGTAGAGGCGCCGCAGCGTGTCCCAGGTGCGATCGAACGTCGCGAGCCAGGCCCGCGGCTGGGCGATGGCCAGCGCCATCTCGCCGCCCGCGACGTCCACGGGCGCCGGCGCGGGCACCCGCCACAGGCGGAACGCGGCGCCGGTGTCGAACAGGGCCGGCGGGTCGCGATCGTCGCGCAGCGGGTTGCCGTTGTAGACGGGCTCGGGCGCGGGCAGGCCCGCGACGAGGAGGGTCGCCCCGTCCGGCGACCAGGCCGGTGCGCCTGCCCTGCGCGAGACGAGCACGGGCGGCGCCGGCGGCTTCGGCCGCGCGCGCGGCGGGGTGTCGCCCTCGGTCTGCGGCAGCTCCACGGTCGCCACCCACACCGAGCCGACGCCTCCGCGGACGCCGTTGAAGGCCAGGCGCAGGCTGTCCGGCGCCCAGGCGAGGTGGCTCTCGGCCCCGTTCGCCCGGAGCACGCGCGTGGGCCGCGGCGGGGCGGGCGCCGTCTCGGGCCGCGTGGCCTGCGGCCGGGCGCCCAGCGCCGTGAACGGCGCGTCGGCCGCCGGCATCGGGACGACCCAGATGTCCACGTCGTCCTCGGCGGCGCGCTCGGAGACGAACGCCAGCAGCCGCCCGTCGGGGGACACGCGGGGATAGGTCTCGTTGTCGGTGGTGCTCGTGAGCGCCGTGGGCGCCTGCCACGCCGTGGATCCCTCGACGGGCCGCGTCACGAAGAGGTCCCACTGGGCGCCGGGATCGGCGCCGGTACGATCGCCGCGCGGCGCGCGGGCCGCGAACACCAGCCGGCCGTCCGGTGTCCACGACGGCCAGCGCTCGTCACCGGGCTGGCCGGTGGCGGGCGTCACGGCGCCCGTGCTCACCGTGGCGACGAAGATGTCGTAGCCCTGGCCGCGATCGGCCGCGAAGGCGACCCTGGTGCCGTCGGGCGACCACGCGGGCTCCCGCTCCACGCCGGTCACGGCGTCGCGCAGGAGCGGAGCGGCCCGCTTCCCATCCGGCGCGAGGGTCCAGATCGTGTCGAGGACCGAGACCGCGAGGCGGCGGCCGTCGGGGGCCCAGGCCGGATCCTGCGCGCCGACCAGCGGCGCCCCGGCGGGTTGCGCGCCGAGCGTCACGTGACCCGCGGCGGCCAGCGCCGCGGCCAGGCCGGCCCCGAGACGCGCCGCGCGCCAGCGGGTGCCCACGCTCACTGCCCGCGCACGGCGGCGGCAATGGCCCGCGCCGAGAGCCCGTAGACGTCGATCAGCTCGGTCGGCGTCCCGCTCCGGGGGATCCGGTCCACGGCCAGCCGCGTCACCACGGCGCCGGCCGGGGCGGCCGCCCGGGCCACGGCGTCGCCGAGCCCGCCGACGGCGTAGTGATCCTCGACGGTGATGACCCGGCCCGTCTCGCGCGCGCACCGCAGGACGGTGGCGGCATCGATCGGCTGGATCGAGTAGGTGTCCACGACCCTGAGCGCGATGCCCTCCCTGGCCAGGATGTCGTGGGCGCCGAGCGCCTCGAACAGCGTGATGCCGGCGCCGAACACCGTGGCCACGTCGTTCGCGCTCTCGCGCAGCACCGTGGAGCCGCCGATCGCGAAGGCCGCGTCGTTGGCGTAGATGACGGGCGTCTTCGGCCGCGACGTGCGGATGTAGACGGGGCCCGCGTGGTACGCGGCGGCCGCCACGAGGCGCTCGGCCGACACCGCGTCGCTCGGGTAGAGCACGGTGACGTTCGGCTCGGCCGCCATCATGGCGAGATCCTCGAGCGCCATCTGCGACGGGCCGTCCTCGCCGATGGAGACGCCGGCGTGCGAACCGGCCAGCTTCACGTTCACGCCGCTGATGGCGGCCATGCGGATGAAGTCCGCCGCCCGCGAGAGGAACGCCGCGAAGGTCGACGGGAACGGGATGGCGCCACGGCTGGCCAGGCCCATGGCCGCGCCGACCATGGCCTGTTCCGCGATGAACATCTGGTAGAAGCGCTCGGGGTGCCTCGCCTCGAAGCGCTCGCTGAAGGTGGAGTTCTTCACGTCGGCGTCGAGCGCGACGACGCGCGGGTCGGCGTCGCCGAGCTTGGCGATGGCCGTCCCGTAGGCCTCGCGCGTGGCCACCTGCTCGCCGAGCGTGTAGGCGGGCGGGGCGACGGCGGCCGGCGTCACGGCCACGCGGGCGGGGCCGGAGGGGCGCGGGATGACGATCCCGGCGCCGGCGGGCTCGGGCACGAACTGGCGCTCGAGCTCGGCGATGGCGCGCTCCATCTCCTCGCCCTTCTTCAGGGCCTTGCCGTGCCAGTTCGGCTGTCCGGCCAGGGACGCCACGCCGTGCCCCTTGTCCGTCCGGGCCAGGATCATCGTGGGCCGGCCGCGCGTGGCGCGGGCCTCGGCGAGGGCGGCGAGAATCGCCGTCATGTCGTGGCCGTCGATCACGATCGCGTGCCACCCGAACGCCGTCCAGCGCCGCTCGAAGGCCGCCATGTCGTGACCGAACTGCGTGGCCCGGCTCTGGCCCAGGGCATTGACGTCGGTCAGGCCCACGAGGGTGTCGAGGCCGAAGTGCTCGGCCGCGGTGGCCGCCTCCCAGACCGAGCCCTCGGCCGACTCGCCGTCGCCCATCAGCACGTAGGTGCGGTAGTCCGAGCCGAGCCGGCGCGCGTTGAGGGCGATGCCCACGCCGGCCGCCAGGCCCTGGCCGAGCGAGCCCGTGGCGACGTCCACGAACGGCAGGCGGGGGGTGGGATGGCCTTCGAGATCGGACGTGAACGTGCGCAGGTCCAGCAGGCGTTCGCGGGGGACGTAGCCCGCTTCCGCCCAGGCCGCGTACAGGAGGGGCGCGGCGTGGCCCTTCGAGAGCACGAAGCGGTCGGCGTGCTCGTGCTGGGGATCGGCCGGGTCGTAGCGCATCTCGGCGAAGAACAGGGCCGCCACCATGTCGGCCGCGGACATGCAGGTCGTGGGGTGCCCGCTGCCGGCCTCCGAGGTGGCACGAATCGACTCGATGCGCAGCCGTGTCGCGATGTTCCTCAGGACGGGCACGACACGGGACGTCTCAACACTCACGCGAAATCCTCCGGGCGGAGTGTAGCAGCCGCCTCCGGACGCGGGCAATGACCGGGCGCGGCGCCTGTCAGGACCGTTAGAATGAGGCGATGGTCGCGTTGCGCTACGCGTATGTGCTGGCGCTGGTCGTGTGGATCGGCGGACTGGTGGCGGCCGGCGCGTTCGTGGCGCCGTCGATTTTCGGCGTCCTCCAGGCCCAGGCCGGCGCGGCCGGCCGCGTGCTGGCGGGCGCGACCTTCGGCGAGGTGCTCCGGCGGATCCTGACGGCCGGCGAGGTCGCCGGCGCCGTCATGCTGGTGACCCTCACCGTGCTGCGGCTCCTGGGCCCCAAGCCCCTCAGCTACGGCATCCGGGTGGGCCTGCTCGGCGCCATGCTCCTCGCCAACGCCTACACCGCCCACATCCTCCTGCCGGAAGCCGAAAGCCTCCGGCGCGAGATCTCGGCCCCGATGGCGACCGTGGCTCCCGACGACCCCCGGCGCGTGCGCTTCGACCTCCTGCACAGCCGGTCCACGGCGCTCGTGACCGCCATCGCCCTCGCCGGTATCGTCGTGGCGGCCTGGGAAGCGCGAGAATAGACCCCGCAATGACACACGCCATCACGCTCGTTCCAGGAGACGGGATCGGGCCCGAAGTCACCCGCGCCGTCGTCCAGGTGCTGGAGGCCGCCGGCCTGCAGGCCACGTGGGAGACCTTCGACGCCGGGGCCGGCGCGCTCGCCGCGCACGGCACGACGCTGCCGGAGCCTCTCCTCGCCTCGATCCGCAAGACGAAGACCGCCCTCAAGGGCCCCATCACGACGCCGATCGGCGAGGGCTTCACCAGCGTCAACGTCGGGCTCCGGAAGGCGCTCGAGCTGTACGCCAACCTCCGCCCGGTGTGGAACCTGCCGAACGTGGCGTCGCGCTACAGCGGCGTGGACCTCGTGATCGTGCGCGAGAACACCGAGGATCTCTACGCCGGCCTCGAGCACGTCGTCGTGCCCGGCGTGGTCGAGAGCCTGAAGATCATCAGCGAGGCGGCCTCGACCCGGATCGCCCGCTTCGCCTTCGCCCATGCCGTCCGCCACAAGCGCCGGCGCGTCACCTCGGTGCACAAGGCGAACATCATGAAGCTCGGCGACGGGCTCTTCATCGACTGCGCGCGCAAGGTGGCGAAGGAATTCCCGGACATCCAGTACGACGAGCGCATCGTGGACGCCGCCTGCATGCAGCTCGTGATGGCGCCGGAGAAGTTCGACGTGCTGCTGCTGCCGAACCTGTACGGCGACATCGTGTCGGACCTGTGCGCGGGGCTGGTCGGCGGCCTGGGCGTGGTGCCGGCGGCCAACCTCGGCGCCGACGGCGTGGGCGTCTTCGAGGCCGTGCACGGCAGCGCGCCGGACATCGCCGGCCAGAACGTGGCCAACCCGCTCGCGCTCCTGCTGTCCGGCGTGCTGATGCTGCACCACCTGCAGGAGGACGCCGTCGCCGAGCGCGTGAGCACGGCGGTGACGACGGTGCTCGCCGGCGCGGTGCGCACGCGCGACATCGGCGGCACGGCGACGACCACGGAGTTCGCCGACGCCATCTGCCGCGCGATGGAGACCGCGCGCCCATGAGCGACGCCATCGCCGAGGCCGTCTTCGCCCGCGAGGAAGTGGCAAAGTACCTCGAGGGCAGCCACGGGGTGACGGGCAGCGAGGCGCGCGCCCGGGTGACGTCGTACCTGGACGAGCTGCGGACGACGCAGCGCTACGAGCTGTACCGGGCGCTGGAGTACCCGCTCTACCCCATCCTCCGCAAGCTCGACCGGACCGACGAGCGGGTGGACATCCCGAAGGCCGCCGTCGCGCGCGGCTGCCGCGTCATCTACGCGTCGAACCACCGCAGCCACATGGACTACCTGCTGGAGCTGCTGGCGCTGGACGACGCCGGACTGCGGCCGCCGATCATCGCCGCGGGCATCAACCTGTTCGGCGGCCCGCTGGGCCTCATCCACCGCCACGTCACCGGCGCCCTCCCCATCCGGCGCAACACGAAGGACCCGGCGTACCACATCACGCTGAAGGCCTACGTGGCGGAGCTGCTCAAGACCCACGATTTCTTCTTCTACCCGGAGGGCGGGCGTTCGTACAGCGGCGAGATGAAATCGCCCAAGATGGGCCTCTTCGCGGCGTGCCTCCAGGCATCCCATCCGCAGCTGGTCATCGTGCCGGTGGCCATCGCCTACGACCTCGTGCTCGAGGACCACGTGCTGGCCCGCCAGAAGGTCAAGCGCTCGCAGCGGGCCTTCAGCCGCGAGGTGGCCGAGATGGTCCGCTACGCCGTGGGCTACCGCAGCCGGGCGTTCGTCACGTTCGGCGATCCGATCCCGGTCGACGACTTCCAGGCCGACTCGCGCCGTTCGGTGGCCGACCTGGGCCACATGGTGATGACGCGGATCGGCCGGCAGCTGAAGGTGCTCCCGACGGCCCTCATGGCCGCGGCGATGGGCCCGGCGATGACCGACGACGAGCTCGCGGACCGCATCGGCGGGCTGCTCGATGCGCTGAACGGCATCCGCGCCAACCTCGACGCGAAGACGCCGGCCGAGGTGATCGCGGCCGCCGCCGGACCGCTCGAGGATCGCGGCATCATCGCCCGGGACGACGGGCGCTTCCGCGTGCGCGACCGCAACCTGCTGCGCTACTACGCGCGGACGATCGATCACCTCCTGCCGGAGCCCGCGAGAACGGCCTGACGGCCGGGAGCCGCGCCTCGCGATGCTCGCCGCCACCTCGAAGGCGATCTTCCACGGGCTCGCCCGCCTCGGCGTCCTGCAGCGCCTGGCGTCGCGCTACGGGATGGCGCCCGGCTACGGCTTCGCGCGCCGGTTCATCGCGGGCGAGACGACCGACGAGGCGATGACGGCCTGCCGCACGCTGGCGGCCCGCGGGTACCGGACCTCGCTGGACTTCCTGGGCGAGAGCGTGGCCACGCTGGAACTGGCGGACGCGGCCACGCGCGAGTACGGCGTCCTCGTGGACCGCGTGGTGGCCGGCGGCGTCGAGCGCAACGTGTCGCTCAAGCTCACGCAGATCGGGCTGGACGTCGATCGGGCGACCGCCGTGGACAACCTCCGGCGGATCCTCCAGGCGGCGGCGCCGCACGACTTCTTCGTCCGCATCGACATGGAGAGCTCGCGCCACACCGAGGCGACGGTCGAGATCGTCGAGACGCTGTGGTCGCTCGGGCACCGCGACGTGGGCACCGTCATCCAGTCGTGCCTGCTCAGGAGCCCGGCCGACGTCGATCGCCTGAACGCGCTCGGCGCGCGCATCCGGCTCGTGAAGGGTGCCTACCGCGAGCCCAAGACCGTCGCCCACCACCGCATGGAGGACGTGAACGCCGCGTACCTCGCGCTGGCGGGCCGCCTCCTGGACCAGAACCCGTACCCGGCCTTCGCCACGCACGACCCCGCGATGATCGCGGGCGTGAAGGCGCTGGCGGCCGAGCGCGGGCTCGGGCCCGACCGTTTCGAGTTCCAGATGCTCTACGGCATCCGGCGCGACCTGCAGGCCGCGCTCAAGGCCGAGGGCTTCACCGTGCGCGTGTACGTGCCGTTCGGGAAGCAGTGGTTCCCGTACTTCATGCGGCGGCTCGGCGAGCGCCCGGCCAACGTGGGGTTCGTGCTGCGCGGCATCTGGCACGACCGCCACCGCGACTAGCGTCCCGTCCGGATCAGGCCTGCCCGCCGGCGCACCAGGCCCGGATGAGCGACGCCAGGGCGTCCCGGCACTGCCGGACGCTCGCCAGGTCCACCCATTCCTCCACGCCGTGGAGCCCGGCGCCGGTCGGGCCGAAGAGCACCGACGGGATGCCGGCCTGGCCGAGCACCGCGGCGTCGGTCCAGAAGCTCATGCCGATGGTGGCGGCGCGGCACCCGGCGTCGCCGGCGGCGCGGCCCAGGAGCCCGGGCAGCGGGTGCGCCGGATCGATGGCGTAGGGCGGCCGTGCGAAGAGCGGCCTGGCCTCGGCAGAGAACGTGGCGTCCTCCGCCGACAACCGGGCCAGGATGTCGCGCAGCTCGTCGTCGAGTTGCGCCAGCGGCTCCCCGGGCAGCGTGCGGCGCTCCACCTGCAGCGTGCAGCGATCGGGATAGCTGCTCAGCTCGCGGCCGCCGCTGATGGTCGACGCGTGGAGCGAGGCCGGCCCGAGCCTCGGGTGCCGCGCCCCGGCCTGCAGACGCCGGTCGAGCTCGCCGAGCGCCGCGAGGACACGCCCCATGTGCACGATGGCGTCCACGCCGTCGGCCGGCCGGCTGCCGTGCGCGGCGCGGCCGGTGGTGGCCACCTCGGCCCACGCGAAGCCCTTGTGGCACACGGCGATGTCGAGGTCCGTCGGCTCGGTGACCACGCCCGCGTCGGCCCGCCAGCGCGTCACGAGTGCGTCGGCGCCGATGCTGGAGTGCTCCTCGTCGACGACGCACGCCACGATCACCGATCCGGCGTCGAGCCCCCCGCCCTGGGCCACGGCGCGGACGGCGTCGATCATGGCGGCGACGCCGCTCTTCATGTCCTGGGATCCGCGTCCGTACAACCGTCCGCCGGTCACGACGGGATCGAACGGCGCCGCCATCCCCGACACGCCCACCGTGTCGATGTGGCCGCAGAGCATCAACGACGGGCCGGGCCGGCGGCCCTCCAGCGTCGCGACCACATTGGGACGGCCGGGAGCCACCTCCTGCACGTCCACCGTGAGTCCGATCGCCTCGAACTCCGCGACGAGCCGCCGCGCGACGGCGGCCTCGCCCGCCGCGCCCGGCACCAGCGAGGGGTTGACCGAGTCGATCGCGACGAGATCCGAGAGCAGGCGTTCGGCGGTGTCCATCACGCGGCATTGTAGCGGCGCCCGCCGGGCGCCGCCGCGGCAGGGGCGAGTACGATGGACGCCGTGACCGACACCGCGACGGCCGTTCCCGCGCCGCTCGACCTGGCAATCGCCGTCGCCCGGGCCGCGCGCGGCCGCGGCGGGCGCGCGCTCGTCGTGGGCGGCTTCGTTCGCGATCGGCTGCTGGGCCGGGCGTCGAAGGACGTGGACGTGGAGGTCTTCGGCATCCCGGAGGCCGAGCTGCCGGGCATGCTCGGCGCCCTCGGGCGCGTCGAACCGGTGGGCCGCGCGTTTCCGGTCTTCAAGCTCGGGCCGATCGACGTCGCGCTGCCCCGCCGCGAGTCGAAGCAGGGCCGCGGGCACACGGCCTTCGCCGTCGAGGGCGATCCGGGAATGTCCTTCGAGGACGCCGCCCGGCGGCGGGACTTCACGATCAACGCCGTGTCCTGGGATCCGCTCACGGGCGAGTACGTGGACCCACTCGACGGCCGATCCGATCTCGAGGCGAGGCGCCTCCGCGTGGTGGACCCGCGCACGTTCGGCGACGACAGCCTTCGCGTGCTGCGCGCCCTCCAGTTCGCGGCGCGCTTCGAGTGCACGCTCGACGACGAGGCCGCCGGCCTCTGCCGCACGATCCCCCTGGACGACCTGCCCGCCGAGCGGCTGTGGGGGGAGTTCGAGAAGCTGCTGCTCGTGGCCGAGCGGCCGTCGATCGGCTTCGCGCTCGCGCGCGAGCTCGGCGTGGTCGAGCGCCTGCTGCCGGAAATGGTGCCGCTCTACGACTGCCCGCAGGATCCCGAGTGGCACCCGGAAGGAGACGTCTGGACGCACACGCTCCTGGTCATCGACGAGGCGCGCCGGCTGAACGGCGACCTGGACCGCCCGCGCCTGGCGGCCGTGATGCTGGGCGCCGTGTGTCACGACCTGGGCAAGCCGGCCACGACCGCCATGATCGACGGCCGGTGGCGCTCGCCCGGCCACGAGCCTGCCGGCATCGCGCCGGCGACGGCGATCCTGGATCGCCTGAACGTCCATAGCCTGGACGGCTTCGACGTCCGGCACCAGGTGCTGGCGCTGGTGGCCGAGCACCTGCGGCCCAGCGCGTTCTACAAGGCCCGGGACACCCTGCGGGACGGCGCCTTCCGGCGGCTGGCCGCGAAAGTGGACCTGGAGCTCCTGGTCCGCTTCGCGCGCGCCGACTGTCGCGGCCGCACCGGCGCGTTCGACTGCTCCGCGATGGAGTGGTTCCTGGAACGCGCCCGCTCCCTCGGCGTCGAACACGAAGCGCCGAAACCTCTCCTGCTCGGCCGTCACCTGCTGGCGCTCGGCGTCGCGCCCGGCCCCGGCATGGGCGAGATCCTGCGCGCCGTCTACGAGCGCCAGCTCGATGGCGGGGTGGGGACGGTGGAGGAAGGGATCGCGCTCGCGCGGGAACTGCTTGCGCACGAGCGCTAGGAGCTCGGGTCCCGGGTGGTCCAGATCTCGGTGGCGCGATCGCGGCCTGAATCCCGGGCCCCGAGCCCCGAGCCCCCGGCAAGCGAGGTCGCGCCACGCGGAGCGCGGCCGCTACCCCGTGATGTACTCCGCAAACCGCTCCGCCTGCACGTTGCCGCCGCTCACGATCGCGGCCACGGTGCCGGACGGCGAGCCGAGCCCCAGCATCGCGGCGGTGGTGGCGGCGGCGCCGCTCGGTTCCACCACGAGGCGGCCCTTGCGGTACAGCCACGCGACGGCCTTCCTGATGGCGTCGTCGGGCACGGTCACGAGCTCGTCCACGTAGCGCTGGACGTGCGCGAACGTGGTGGCGCCGGCCCTGAGGTTCATCAGGCCGTCGGCGATCGAGGCCGACCCGGGCAGCGTCACAGGCGCGCCGGCGGCGCGGGCGGCCGTCATCTTCGCCGCACCGGCCGGCTCCACGCCCACCACGCGGACGCCTGGACGGGAGAGCTTGATGGCCGTGGACACGCCCGCGATCAGGCCGCCGCCGCCCATCGGCACGTAGACGGTGCCGAGATCCGGCACCTGCTCGATCAGCTCCAGGCCGACGGTGCCCTGGCCGGCGATGATCATCGGGTGGTCGAAGGGCGGGATCATCGACAGCCCCCGCGCTTCCACCTCCTCCTCGGCGCGCTTCTGCCGATCGAGCGACGTCGTGCCGGCGAAGATCACCTCGGCGCCGTAGCTCTTCACGCCCTCCACCTTCACGGTCGGCGCCGTGGTAGGCATCACGATCACGGCGTGCGCGCCCATCGCCTGCGCGGCCATGGCCACGCCCTGGCCGTGGTTGCCCGAGGAGTACGTGATGACGCCGCGCGAGCGGGCCTCGGGCGTCAGCTGCGCCAGCATGTTGAAGGCGCCGCGCACCTTGAACGCGCCCATCGGCTGCAGGTTCTCGCACTTCACGAAGAAGCGGTGCGGGTCGTCGGCCGGGCCCGGCCACGGGAGCTCCAGCGCCGGCGTGTGGACGGCGATGCCGCGAATGCGTCCGGCGGCGGCCCGGATGTCGTCGAGCGAGACGAGTGCGGTCGTCGAGGCGGTGTCGGGCGTCATCACTTGCGCACCTGGGCGAACTGGTCGCCCTCGTTGTAGGCCGGCATCGCCGGCGCGGCGGCCACCCGCCACGCGACGTCGGCCAGCAGCCGCATGTCGTCGGCGGCGCCGGTGAAATCCCAAGCCGGGTCGAACTCGTCCGACGGCTGGTGGTAGTCCTTGTCGTTGAAGGCCTCCTGCCTGGCGAGGAGCGCGGCGGCGTTCGGGCCCGCGAACTGCTTCGGCTCGCTCAACGACAGGGCCGGCACGCCGGCCTTGGCCAGGGGGAAGTGATCGGACCGGAAGAAGTACCCGCGCTCGGGATGCGAGTCCTCGCCCACCACGCGGCCCCGCGCCTTGGCCACGTCGGCCAGCACGGCGCCGAGGGAGGAGCGATCGGAGCCGAGCGCGACGATGTCGGTCGCCGTCCCCAGGTAGTTGACCTCGTCGATGTTGATGTTGGCCGCGACGTGCTCGATGGGGATGGGCGGATGCGCCGCGAAGTACTCGCTGCCGAGGAGGCCGGCCTCCTCCGCCGTCGTGAACACGATGTAGATCGATCGGCCGGGCGGCGTGCCCGCGCGCGTGAAGGCCTGGGCCATCGCCAGGACGCCCGCGCAGCCGGACGCGTTGTCGTAGGCGCCATTGAAGATCCGGTCCGTGTCCGGCGGCTCGCCGGGCTGCGGCGGCCGCATGCCGAAGTGGTCCCAGTGCGCCGTGATCGCCAGGGCCTCGTTCTCGTTCGTGCCCTTGATGACGCCAATCACGTTGGGGGACGTCTTCCTGGCGCTCTTCTGGGTCAGCGTCGCCGAGGCCCGGATGCCGAGCGGCACGGGCGTGAAGCCGCGCGCCGAGGCGGCCGTCCGCAGCTCGTCGAGGTTCTTCCCCGCCCGGGTCACGAGGTCGACCGCGGCGTCGTTCGAGATCCACGCCTTGACGCCCAGCGCGGGCGCGCCGGGCTCCGGCGGCAGCGAGTACTGGGTGCCCGACCACGAGGACTCGACGACCTGCCACGGGTAGGTGGCCGATTCGTCGGTGTGAATCAGGAGCGCGCCGGCCGCGCCCTGCCGGGCCGCTTCCTCGAACTTGTAGGTCCAGCGGCCGTAGTAGGTCAGCGCCTTGCCGCCGAAGAGATCCGGCTCGCTGGCCGTGGCGGGCGGGTCGTTGACCATCACGAGCACCCACTTGCCCTTCACGTCGACGCCCGCGTAGTCGTTCCACTGCTGCTCGGGCGCGACGATGCCGTGGCCGACGAACACCACCTCGCCGGCCGCCCTCACCGTGGAGTCCTCGAGGCCCGAGAACGCCACCACGTCGGTGCCGTACTTGTAGGTCCGCCCGGGCACGCCGAGCGAGAACGACCGATCCACCACCGACTCGACGATCGGGACCTGCTGGAAGTAGGTGCCGCCGTCGCCGGCCGGCGCCACCCCCAGTATCGCGAGCTGGGTGGCCAGGTAGGTCGTGGCCAGGTCGCCGCCGCGCGTCGCCGGCCCACGACCCTCGAACCCGTCGTGGGACAGCATCTCGGTGTGGGCGGCGATTCTGGCGGCCGTGATTTCCGATTCGGCCGGTCCGGCCGCGGCCGCGGGCTGGGGCGCGGGAGTCGAGGAGCACGCCGACACCAGGAGCAGCGCCGTCGGCAGGGCGAGAAGCGGAAACCGCATGCCGGGAGTATACCGGCCCAGCCCCGGGGCCCGGGCCCCGAGCCCCGCCAGTTCAGGCCTTCCTGAACGCGAGAATCAGCTCCCCCCGCAGGATGTACCGCGTCGCCTCGTGCCGGAAGCCGAGCGCCGTGAACCGGTCGACGAGCTCGGCCCGCGTGTAGTGCGCGATGTGCTCGTCGGCGTAGGCGCCGGGCGCGAAGAACCCGTACAGCTTCTCGGTGACCACCCACTCCCAGTTCGCGTAGTCGGGCGTGCCGAGCACCAGCCGCCCGCCGGGCTTCAGCACGCGAACGAGCTCGCCCAGGATGGGCGACTCCTTCGGCACGTGCTCGATCACCTGCGAGCAGAGGACGCACGGGAAGCTCGCGTCGGCGAACGGCAGCGCGAACCCGGACGCGTGCACCACGGGGCGGCCGAAGCGGCGGGCGTAGCGGAGCTTTCGGCGCAGGACGTCCACGGCCACGCTGCCCGGCGGCAGCGCGCCGATGATGCGGCTGGACCCGCAGCCGACGTCCAGCACCGGCCCCTCGCCGGCGAAGAGCTCGGTCACGTGCCGGTAGCGCATGCGCTGCCAGTAGCGCTGCAGCGGGATGACGCTGTCGTGGGCGCGGGCGTCGTAGTCGGCGCACTCGATCGAATTGCGCAGCGCCCACAGGCGGCCGAACGTCGCCAGGTAGTCGACGAGGAACCGGTGGGCGCGCTGGTGCGACACGCCGCCGGGCGCGGCGCGGTACGCGATGGGCACCTCGAGGACCTGCCAGCCCTCGGCATAGACGTCCACGAGGATGGCCTGGAGCGCGTCGAGTCCGGCGGGCAGCGGACGAAGGGCTCCCAGGATCGACGCGCGGTAGAGCCGGACGCCGCTCGACATGTCCCTGACGCCCAGCGACAGGCCGCGCCCGAAGACGCCGTTCAGCAGGCGGCTGCCGAGGGCGCGCGCGGCGGGCATGTCCGCGCGGCCGCCCGGCGCGTAGCGCGAGCCGACGATCACCTCCGCGTCGTGGCGCCGTGCCCAAAGCGCCGTGATGGCCGGTCCCGGATCCACGACGTCCGGATCGATCGTGAGCACCCACGTGCCGGCGGCCGCGGCGAAGCCCGCGGCCAGGCACGCCCCGTAGCCGGCGCGTGCGGGCGTCAGGTGTCGGAGCCGGGCATCACCGTCGGCAGCCGCCGCCGACGGCGCCCCCACCAGCAGGATCTCGGCCCGGCAGTCGAGAGCGTCGAGGGCGCGGGCGAGGCGGACCGCCGCGCCGGCGGCGCCGGGATCGTCTTCGGCCGGGACGACGACCGTGAGGTCGATCACCCGCGGCTCGCGGCGCGCCGGAACTCCTCGAAGAGGCGGGGCGCGTTGCCCGTGATGCCCCGCATCGTCGGCGCCCAGCCGAGCGCCCGCGCGCGCGGGCTGCGGACGACCTGATCCAGCGCCAGCGCCTCGGCGTAGGGCCCCATCTTGGAGAGTGCTTCCGGAAGGGGCACGTAGCGGATGTCGGCCGAGGGATCGACGTGCGACGCGATCGCCTCGGCGATGTCGCCGAGCCGCTCGTCCTGATCGTCGGTGGCGTGGAAGACGCCGGAGGCGTCCGGCGACGCCACGATACGCGCGTAGAGATCGCCGAGGTCGCGCTCGTAGACCAGGGGCCACCGGTTCCGGCCTTCGCCCACCACGCGCACGAGGCCGTTCAGCGCGTCCTTGAGCATGTCGGACACGATGCCGCGGCCGCCGCCGTACAGGATCCCCGGACGCACGATCGCCGTGCGGAGCGTCGGCGTGGCGGCCTGCAGCACCAGCGCCTCGTGGGGCACGCGCCACGCGGAGTAGGCGGCCGCGCCCTCGGTGCTGGCCTCTTCGTCGACGGGCGCCTGGCACTGGCCGAGCACCCAGATGCCGGAGGTGTAGACGAACGTGCGGGGCGCACTCGCGGCCTGCAGGGCCGGAAGCACCGCGTCGAGGAACGTGCGGTCCGACGGCGTCCGCCGGGGCCCTTCGTCGAGCGCCGTGTGCACGACCACGTCGGCGTCGGCCACCGCCGCGGCATAGCGCTGCGGCCCGGCCAGTTCGCCCATGAGGGGCGTGGCGCCGCGCGCCTCGATCCGGGCCGCCCGCTCGGGATCGCGCACCAGGGCCGTGACCGAGTGGCCGCCGCGCACGAGGGCGTCGAGGACAGCCGATCCCACGTATCCGGTGCTGCCAGTGAGGAAGACGTGCATTGGGTGAGCCGAGAAGGGAGGCCGCGATTCTACCCGGGCCGGGGCGCCCGACGCCAGCGCGGGGTCAGGAGGGGCTCAGAGATCCCACACCCGGCCGCCGTCGTAGCAGCTGATGAGGCCGTCCTCGCTCACCTTCAGCACGGGCCCGAACCGGCTCGCCGCGAGCGCCGCGGTCGTGCGCGCGCCCTCCGCGATGCCGTCGGCCTTGGCGTGCTCGCTCGACAGCGGATGCCGGAGGATCGCACCCACGGCCAGCATCGTCCCGTCGGCGTCGGTCACCGTGGCGCCGTCGAGCGTGGCCAGCGCCGCGAGCACGCTGGGATCCAGTTCGGTGATCGTGCGGCCGGCGAGCAGGTGGAGGAGATCGCGCCTCGACGGCGCGCCCGCGGCCGACGGCGGGTGCACGAGCTCCATGTCGAGCCGGTCCGAGGCCGCGACGAGCATCGAGAGCGACTCGAGCGGCTTGCGCAGCACGACGAAGAGCGCGCCCTGCCGCGCGTCGGACAGATCGAGGGCCGTGCGGAACACGCGGTCGGCCAGGGCCGGGTTGCCCACGGCCGTCTGCCAGAGCGCGTACTTCGAGGTCTGGTCGAGGAGGCGCCAGTCCGCGTGGCTGAACGAGAAGAGCTGCGCGCCCTCGCCGAACACCTTGATCTCGCGCCGCGGGTTGAGCACGACGCAGACGTGCGGTCCGCCGGCCGTGGCGCGCGCGTGCGCGGCGTAGGTGCGGGCGCACGGCGCCTCGTCGCTGGTCTCGGGCCCGGCCGCGCGCGCCCAGCGCCCGATGTCCACGATGTCCAGGAGGCGGCCGGCGCGGTTCACCAGGAACACGGTCCGGAGCCCGTCGGCCAGGCGGTAGAAGCTCTTGATGGTGGCGAGCTCGCCCGTGTAGCTCACGGCCGAGCGCTCGGCCGGCGGATACTCGGCCACGGGGTCGTCGTCCGAGCCGAGCAGCAGGACGCCGGTGGACACGGGCTGGTTCTCGTAGGTGGAGAGCGCCGCCGCCCGCATCATCTCGATGGCCAGGGCCACCCGGTCCCGGGCGGGCGCGGCGCCCGCCTGGAGCTGATAGGGGGCCTGGTCGAAGAACGCGCCGACGTAGCGGTCCTCGATCTCCCCACGGAAGAGGTCGGATCGCTCCACCATGAGCTGCGGGCTCAGGATGGCCCGGTAGCGGGCCGACAGGACGGCCCCGATGGCCCGGGCGAAGCGCACCTCGTGGGGCGTGAACGGGCGAAAAGGCGGGACTTTCAGCGTGTACCTGGTCCCGAACCAGCGGACCGACAGGGCCGCCGGATCCCGCGTGGGCTCGATGGCCAGGCGCCCGTCGGACGACGGAGACGGCACGGCCTCGGTCTCGAGCGTGGCGCGCTCGAAGAACTGCCGCAGCGCCGCCTGCAGGAGCTCGTCATACAGGGCGCCGACGGCGAGGGCGGGTGGCAGCGACGGCATGCGACTGAGGTCAGGGAATCATAGTGGCTCCGGAGGGTTGCCGGGGGACCGGCCATGTGGCACACTTCTTGGTTGGAGTCCACTTGAGCAAAGACGATCTAATCGACATGCAGGGCACCGTGGTGGCCGTTCACAGCGGCGGCCTCTACCGTGTGCAAACCGAATCCGGGCACGAAGTGCTGGCGCAGCTGAGCGGCCGCATGCGCCGCTTCCGTATCAAGGTCGTCCCCGGCGACCGCGTGACCGTGGGCGTTTCGCCCTATGACCCGGTGCGCGGCATCATCACCTTCCGCGCCCGTTGACTGCGCTGCTTTGACGCCCGCGCCACCCGCCCGTCCTCGTCGCCGGCGCCGCGGCGGTCCCCCCGGGGGACGCCGCAAGACCTCCTCGACGCCCGCCCCGCTGCCCCAGGTCGACATCGCCACCGACATCCCGTGGGAGCTCGGCGACGACGTGCCGCCGGTCACCTTCGCGTCCCTGGGACTCGACACCCGGCTCATGGCCGGCTGCCACGACATGGGCTACCAGGAAACGCGCCCGGTGCAGACCACGGTCATCCCGCTCGCGCTCCAGAACCTCGACGTGGTCGCGTGCGCCGAGACGGGCACGGGCAAGACGCTGGGCTTCGTCGTGCCGATCCTGCAGCGCCTGCTCATCGAGCAGCCCCCGTACCACGACCCGCTCCGCGAGCCCTACACGCGCGCCCTCATCCTGGCGCCCACGCGTGAGCTGGCCTCGCAGATCGAGGACACGATCGTCGGCCTCACCTACCATACGCCCTGCTCGAGCGCGCCGGTGTACGGCGGCGTCGAGATGTGGCCGCAGGAACGGGCGCTGAAGGCGGGCGTGGACATCGTGGTGGCGACGCCGGGCCGGCTCATGGATCACATGCGCCACGACTCCTGCGACTTCACGCGCGTGCAGACGCTGGTGCTCGACGAGGCCGACCGGATGCTCGACATGGGCTTCTGGCCCGACGTCCGCAAGATCCTGGGCGCGCTGCCCAAGGATCGCCAGACGCTGCTCTTCTCGGCCACGATGCCGAACGAGGTCGTGACGCTCGCGCGCGAGATGCAGCGCAGCGCGCGCTACGTGCAGATCGGCCGGCGGCAGGGCGCGGCGCGGACCATCACGCACGCGATGGAAGAAGTGGAGACGCGCGACAAGGTGGAGCGCCTGGCGCGGTTCATCAAGGACGAGGCGGACGGTCCGGTGCTGGTGTTCGTGCGGACCAAGATCGGCGCCGACAAGGTGGCTCGCAACCTGCAGGCCAAGGGCGTGCGCGCGGCGGCCCTGCACGCGGACCGCACGCAGCAGGATCGGCAGCGCGCGGTCGAGGGCTTCCGGTCCGGCGCGCATCCGGTCCTGGTCGCCACCGACATCGCGGCGCGCGGGCTGGACATCGACGGCATCGCGGTGGTGGTGAACTTCGAGGTGCCGGACACCAAGGAGAGCTACGTGCACCGCGTGGGACGCACCGGCCGTGCCGGCAGCAGCGGCCGCGCGCTGACACTCGTCGCACCCGATCAGCGGCGCGAATGGAAGGCCATGGAGACGGCACTTGGACTCACACTGGCCTGATCCGCCGGCTCCGCCGGATCCCCCGGGACCGCCCGCCCTCTCGGAGGCGCAGACCCGCTTCACCACGTGCCGCTGGCAGCGCGCGGCCGACGGCGACCAGCCGGCGTGCTGCGGCCACCGCGACGTGCTGCCCATGGCCGGCGTGACGGGGTTCAATCCCGAGTCGTGGTGCCTGGACTGCGGCTACTACAAGGCCAAGCGCGCGCCGAAGGCCCGCCCGGCGCCCCGCCCGTACGGCGACTGACCGCCGGGGTGCCGGCCAGCCCGGCTACAATCTGCGGATGACCTACTACGGCAGCGCGCACATGGCCGAGGCGTTCCGCACGGTGCGCCGCAACACCATCCAGACCGCCCAGGACATTCCCGCCGACAAGTACGACCAGCCGATGGCCGACGGCATGATGACCGTGGCCGCCGTGCTGGCGCACCTGGCGGCGAGCACGAACTTCCACCGGATGGTGCACGGCGTGGATGCCAAGACCCATCTGTCGTTCGAGGACTTCGGCGCCTACATGGCGCAGGCGAAGCAGATCGAGGCGTCGCTCACGACGAAGGACGCGATCATCGCCGCCCTGACGACGCGCGGCGAGGAGTTCGCGGCGTTCCTCGACTCGCTCACCGAGGAGCAGCTCGCCCAGCACGTCACCTTCCCGCCGCCGCTCCAGCCGCCGAGCAAGTCGCGCTTCGAGATGCTGCTCGGTGCCAAGGAGCACGAGATGCACCACCGCGCGCAGCTCATGGTGGCGCAGCGGGCGATGGGCGTCACGCCGCACCTCACGCGCCGGCGCCAGGAAGCGATGGCCGCCCGGGCGGCCGCGGCGCAGCCCGCGAGCTGAGCGGGTCCCGTCGTCGCCTGGCGGGCACCCGCCGGGTCCTGTCGCGGGGCAGCCCGCTTGCGAGCAGTCCGCTTCTGGGCACGCTACCGGTAGCGCTGGACTGCTCACAAGCGGGCGCCCGCCCCGCGCCACCCGGCAGCCCGCCGGACCGACGACGATGGGGCGTTCGGCGCGCGGCGTTCAGAACGTCGCGAGCGCGTTCACGGGGAACCCGGTGCCGCCGGTGACGGGCACGGGCGCCACGGTCAGCATGAACTCCCAGCGCTTCTCGGCGGCGGCCAGCTCGCCCAGCGCTTCGAGATCCTGGTTGTCGAGGATGTTGATCCCGAGCGCCGTGATGACCAGCGTGTGCACGGGCAGGTTCACGCCCGTGACGAGCGACGGAACGACGTCGAGCGCGTCGTCGCTGCCGATGAGGGCCACGCCGCGCGCCTTGAGCCACGCCGCCGTGGACGCGTGCAGGCCGGCGGCGTTGCGGCCCACGGCCCAGGGGCCGACCGCGGCGCGGCGCGCCCAGCGCCCGGTCCTGACCAGCAGGGCGTCACCGGGCCCCACCTTCACGCCGGCGCGTTTCTCCCACGCCTCCAGGTCCTCGACGAAGAGCGGCGTGCCCGGCTCCAGGTACGGCAGCCTCTTCAGGCGCGCCATGTCCATCAGGATGCCGCGCGTGACGTACCCGTTCCGGAAGCCCTGGATGCCCAGCTTCGTGCAGCCGGCCTCGGTGTTCACGTCGGCCCTGGCGTAGCCGTTGTAGGTCTGGTCCTTGTAGAGGATGTGGCACAGCGCGTCGAGGTGGCTGTGCGCGTACCCGTGGTACGACACGCGGTAGGTGTCGGTGGAGAACCCGCGGTTCATCGTGTGCTCGAAGGGACTCGCGTTGTCGAGGTCCTTCATGGTGAGCGGCGGGTGCGCGAGGCCGACGGCGCGTCCCGAGCGCACGAGCGACGCCGCCTGCTTCCGCTTCGCCTCCGTGATCAGGTTGGCCGCACCGAGCTCGTCGTTCGCACCCCAGCGCCCCCAGTTCTTCACCTGGTGGAAATAGGTGTCGAACTCGGCCTCGGTGGCCGGCGTCCGCGCGGCCGCCGGCCCCGGCGTCAGGATGGGCGGTTCGGCGGCGGTCTGCCGGGGAGGCGCGGCCGTCTGGACCCACGCGGTGACAGTCAGAGACACGGCCAGGGCCACGAGCAGGCGGGTGCGCATGGCGCACAGTCTAGCCGTCCCCCTTGAATCGCGCGCGCCGGCCACATATCGTACGCAGCCTGGAGCGTCGTGATGACCAAGGACCAGCGCAACCGCCGCGAGTTCATGCACCTGGCCGGCCTGGGAGCGGCCGGCGCCGCCGGCGCGATCGGCGGGCCGATGCTGGGGGCGCGCGGCGCCACCGCGGCGGCCACCCAGGCAGCCGCGGCGAGTGGCCTCGTGCCGGACATGATCGTGGTGAACGCCTCGGTCTACACGATGGATCCCGCCGCGCCGCGCGCCGAGGCCTTCGCCGTGAAGGACGGCCGGTTCGTGGCCGTCGGCTCGACGTCGGACGTGCGGAACCTGGCGACGAGCCAGACCCAGGTGTTCGACGCCAAGGGCATGACCATCGTGCCGGGCTTCATCGACTGCCACAACCACGCGGGCGGCGAGACGCTGCTCTACGACGTGCTCGTCGGCAATCCCTTCGAGGTGGAGTTCGTCAGCATCCTGAGCATCGTCGGCAAGCTGAAGGCGCGCGCCGACCAGACGCCGCCCGGCACCTGGGTGGAGGGCTACTTCTTCGACGACACGAAGCTGAAGGACGAGCGGCCCCTCCACAAGCGGGACCTGGACGAGGTGTCGCGCGACCATCCGGTGGTGGTGCGCCACCGCGGGGGCCACACGTCGTTCTACAACTCGAAGGCCCTCGAGATGGCCGGCATCACGAAGAACACGCCGAACCCGATGGGCGGCACCTACGACAAGGACCCGAACGGCGAGCTGAACGGCCGCGTGACCGACACGGCCACGGCGCCCCTCCGCAAGATCGGCAAGCGGCCCGTGTACTCGGCCGCCGAGCAGGAGAAGCGCGCGCGGGACGGCATCGCCTACATCTCGAAGCAGTTCGCGCGCTACGGGCTCACGAGCGTGCACCACGAGAGCGGCGACATGGCGGCCATCCAGGACGTCCGCGCGCGCGGCGATCTCGTGCACCGCGTGAGCTACGAGGCCAACGGCCAGATGCTGGACGCCATGATCGCCAACGGGATCAAGACCGGCCTCGGCGACGAGTGGATCCGCTTCGGCGCCACCTCCGAGCACACGGTGGACGGATCGTTCTCCGAGCGCACCATGTCGCTGAGCGTGCCGTATCCCGACCGGAAGGACGGGTACAAGGGCAACGTCACGTCCACGCAGGCGGATCTGGACGCATGGGTGGAGAAGGTGCACCGCGCCGGCATCCAGGTGAACTGCCACGCCAACGGCGACGTGGCCATCGACATGTACATGACGGCGTTCGAGAAGGCGCAGCAGAAGTTCCCGCGCGCCAACGCCCGGCCGAAGATCACGCACTGCACGCTCATCACCGACGACCTGGTGCGCCGCATCAAGGCGCTGGGCGCGGTGCCGGCGATGTTCACGACCTACGCCTACTACAACCCCGACAAGTTCGTGTACTACGGCGAGGACCTGATGAAGCGGTGCATGGCCTACCGCTCGATGCTCGACGCGGGCGTGTACGCGTGCGCGGGCTCGGACTTCAGCCCGGGCCCGTTCGCGCCGCTCATGGGCGTCCAGGGCATGGTGACGCGCAAGGGCTGGGACGGGAAGACCTGGGGCGCCAACCAGAAGATCAGCGTCAGCGAGGCGATCGCCGTGAACACCTACAACGGGGCGTGGGCGTCGCTGGAGGAAGGCATCAAGGGGTCGATCACGGCCGGCAAGCTCGCCGACTACGTCGTGCTCGCCGAGGACCCGCACACGGTGGACGTCGAGAAGATCAAGGACATCCAGATCGTGCGGACTGTGGTCGGCGGGAAGATCTCCCACCAGGCCTGACCGCACCCAGGCTCAGTGCCATCGAACGAACGCAGATGGACGTGACGTCCGGACGCGATCCCTTCCTCCGGCTACGCCAACTGACGTTGTACGATCATCTCCGCCGGACGAAGGGATCACATCCGAACGTCACGTCGCGTAGGATCGGGCCGGCATGAGCCACCTGAATCGGCGTCGGTTCCTGACGACTGCCGCCCTCGGGGCCGCAGTGGTCTCGCATCGCGTGGCTCGCGCCTCGGCCAACCAGGCACCTGCCCAGACACCGCCGCAGCCGCCGGCGACGCCCGACGCGATTCCCTACGGCCAGACCAAGCTCGGGCTGAGCGACGACCTGCGCGACGGGTCGCTGTACGTGCCGAAGAGCTACCGCGACGAGACGCCGGCCCCGGTGATGGTGATGCTGCACGGGTACAGCGGCTGGGGCGACGACATGAAGTCGATCTTCGCGCTGGCCGAGGAGTTCGGCGTGGTGATCGTGGCGCCGGATTCCCGCGACGTGACGTGGGGGCGGTCGGCGCCGGGCTTCGACCAGGACGTGCGCTTCATCGGCGCGGCGTTCCGCAAGGCCGCGCAGACGCTGAACCTCGACCCGGACAAGGTGGCCCTCGGCGGGCGGAGCGACGGCGCGGGCTACGCGCTGTCGATGGGCCTGGCCTACGGCAACACGTTCAATCACCTGATCGTGATCGCGGGCGGGATGATGGCGCCGGTCAGGCGTCAGGGGAAGCCGAAGATCTTCATGGCCCACGGCATCCAGGACACGCAGATGCCCATCGACCGGACGGGCCGGCTCTTCCAGAAGCAACTGAAGGACGAGGGCTACGACGTCACCTACCGCGAGTACGACGGCGGGCACGCCACCCCGGTGGAGGTCGTGCGCGAGGCCTTCGTCTGGCTGACGGGCAGGAAGGACTGACCCCGGCCAGCCTCGGGCCCCGGGCGCCTCGGGCCGGACGCTTCAACCCCGGGCCGGCGATCCCGGTCCAACCGGCGAGTGGGGGACAGCTCGTCAGTACGCGGCACGTCGACCCGCGAGACCGGCGCAGGGCGCGGGTCCGGCTTCGTGGTCGATCCTTTCGCCGCTGTCATCTCGAGAGCGCAGCGCCGAGCGGCGCTCAGTGCCGCGGCGTCGGGCCTCGGAGGCCGCAGCCCCTGCGTTTCCGGTCAATTCGTGGATCGTCCGCGCAGAGGCGATCCTTCCGCGAGTTGGCAGCCAACTTGCGTTTACAGAGGGCGGAGGCTCGGATATGTCCACCACCAGAGTCAGCACCATCGCCGCCATGATTGCCACCCTGGCCCTGTCGGCCGCGCCGGCACTGGCTCAGGAGGGTCGTCGCGGCGGCGGGGATCAGCAGCAGAGCCAGTCGCGCGGCGCACGCCGCCGGCCGGACGGCAACGCCGGACGCCAGGGCGCGCGTGCCCAGCGGGCCGAGCCGCAGCAGGGGAACCGCGGCGCCGAACGGCGCGAGGCCGTCCCCCGCTCCGCCCCCAGGAACGACAACCAGGCGCGGCGCGCCGAACCCCGCCGCGATCGTGACAACGGCGGGCGCGACAACCGCGGGCGTGACGACCGCTGGCGCGGCGACCGCGACCGCGGGCCCGCCCCCCGCTACTACCCCCGCAACAATCCGCCGGCCCGGGTGTACCGCTACGCGCCCCGGCCCCGCGTCTACGCGGCGCCCTACGGCTACCGGCCCTACGGCTACCGCCCGGGCTGGAGCCTGAACCTCTACTTCGGCCGCCCGTACGCCTACACCTACCCCGGCTACTACGCCGGCCGGAACTACGGCTACGGCTACTACTCCATCGCGCCCGGGCTCGTGTATGGCTCGCTCCGCATCGTCGACGCCCCGCGCTACGCGCAGGTGTTCGTGGACGGCTACTACGCCGGCGTCGTGGACGACTACGACGGCATCTTCCAGCGGCTGAACCTGGAACCCGGCGGCCATCAGGTGGAGGTGGAGGTCTACCAGGGCGCGCCGCCCCTGACCTTCGACGTCTACATCGAGCCGGGCCGGACGGTGACCATCCACGCGCGGCCCTGAGCGGCAGCGCAGACCAAAGGCATGACACGAGGGCCCGTGGCGGACACGCCGCGGGCCCTTTTCGCTTACGGCACCTGCCGCATCACACCGAGCGCGCCATCTCCACGAACCGGCACAGCGCGTTGGCCAGGCGCATCTGCCGCGGCGTGCGGCACTCCGGCGACAGCAGCGCGGGACTCGCCACGACGAACGCCGCGCACTTCGCCCGCGACGTCGCCACGTTGAGCCGGTGGCGGCTGAACAGGAACTCCATCCCGCGCGGAGCCTCAGCCGGTGTGGACGCCGCCATCGCGTAGACGACGACGGGCGCCTCCTGCCCCTGGAACCGGTCCACGGTGCCGACGGCCACGCCGCGCGGGCCGAGCCGATCGGCCAGCCGGTTGACGTGCGCGTTGTAGGGCGCCACGACCAGGATGTCGCCGGTGGTGAGGGGATGAGCGCGGCTCTCGTGGTCGATCCACCCCGCGCCTGGCCGCACCAGCCTGTCGACGAGCCGGTCGATCGCCTCGATCTCTTCTCCGGACCAGTTGCGGTTCGCGTCGTGACTGACGGGGCGCCACCACAGGCCCGCGCCGTCGAGGCCGTCGGTGCCCGTGAGCACCTGCCGCTCGCGTCCCTCCGCTGTATCCAGTCGCCCCTGATAGAACACCTCGGACGTGAACCCGCACACGGCCGGCGCCATGCGCCACGTGTGCGGCAGGAACAGGCCGCGGTCCCCGGGCATCGTCTGGACGTCCTTCCCCAGGACGTGCTGCAGGGCGGACACGTCCACGCCGTCGGGATGGCTGCCCTTCTGCGGCTGATTCAACTGCTGCGGGTCGCCGAGCAGCACGAGGCTGCTGGCGGCCGGCGACACGGCGAGCGCGTTGGCCAGCGAGAACTGGCCGGCCTCGTCCACCACCAGGACGTCCACGGCATCCGCGAACTCCGGGCGCGCCCAGAGCCAGGCCGTCCCGCCCAGGACGTCGACGGTGCGCTCGGCAATGGCGGTGAGCGCGTCGTCGTTGCCCTTGAATCCCTTGATTGGAGGCGCGTGGCCCTCGCCGCCCGCGGCCGGGGCCGCGTCCGGCTCCTCGCCCGCACCCAGCTTGCGCCCGAGCCGCACGGTCTCGTGAGCGTCGGCCGCCTGCTCGGCGACCGCGTCCAGGAGATTGACGATCACCTTGTGGCTCGGCGCCACGACGCCGACGCGCTTCCCCGCCGCCACGAGCGCCCGGATCATCTGCGCGCCGAGATACGTCTTGCCGGCGCCGGGCGGCCCCTGCACGGCCAGGGTCGTCCGGTCGAGCGATCCCGCCAGCCGACGCGCGTGCTCCACCAGCTCCTCACCCGGCAAGGCCGGCAGCACGCCGCTCGTGAGGCGCGGCGGCCGGCGGTGCAGGAGATCCCTGCCGCAGGTGACGCCGTCCACGGCCTCGCAGACGACGAGCAGCGATTTCTGCAGCCCCACGGTGCTGACCGGATCGGAGGCGAAGATCGCCGGCGGATGCGTCTCCGCGACGGCGGGCCCCTTCTTGACGTCGAGCGTGCGCGCCGTCCGATCGAGATCGACCACCTCGCCGAAGATGTCGCCCCCAGGCAGCCGCACCTTCCCGCGCGCCACCTCCGTCTCCTGCGCGGGGTAGCGATAGCGGTCCACGACCGACCCGGTGGGCTTCTGGGTCCGCTTGTTGCGGACGACCTCCACGCGCTCCACGAACTCCAGGCCGCCGACGCCGGAGGGTTCGTCGAACAGGTCGTCCGCGGACAGCGCGGCCAGCCGGTAGTGCTCCCACCACTCCACCTTCTCCTCGCGCCGGTGCCAGTCGAGCAGGTACGCGAGCAGCCAGCGTGGATGGTCCGGATGCGACGGCAGACTCGCCTCCGGCGACAGGCCGTCCAGGAGCCGTTGCCGTGCCGCCTGCTGCCGCGCCTCCAGGTCCCCGACGTCCTCCGGCGCCTGGTCGTCCTTCGGCGCTGGCCGGGCCACCGGCGTGCCGCCGGCCTCGAGCCCGGCGCGCAGCCGTTCCAGCCAGTCACGCAGCGCCTGCGTGGACCGGCAGTCGTCGCGGTTGTAGCCGACGACGGCGTCGCGCGTGGCGTGCGGCACTCCGGCGATGGCGTTGGCCTCGAGCGCCAGCTCGATGGCCGTGAGGTGCTGCCGGACGTCTGGCAGGGGGACCTCGCGGACGAACCCGTAGAACGGCTCGAGCTGCTTGATCGAGTAGCTCTCCACGCCCGCGCGGAGGGCCTGCCGCGTCACCGCCAGCAGGTCCACGAAGCGTTCGCCCCGCAGCAGGCGATCCAAGAGATCCGCGCGCGAGGCGTAGCGCCCCATCAGCCGCTTCAGCGCCGACGGCTCGTACGGCGAGAAGTGGTAGACGTGCATGTCCGGATGCGCCGCCCACTGCCGCTCGATGCGGTCCATCAGCGCCTCGAACGCGGCATGCTCCTCCGCGTCGTCGCAAGCCCACTGGCCCGCGTAGCCCTCGGCCGACCACACTCCGAACAGGTACTCGCGCCCGCCATCGCGCACGAAGGCCGCGCCTTCGAGGTCCAGGAAGAGGTCCCCCGGCGACGGCGCGGGCAGGCGGCAGAGCCCGAGCGGCGGCTCCACGGGCAGCAGCTCGTGGACGGGCACACCGGAGGTCCGCTGCTCGTGCTGCAGCCGTGCCTGGTCCACCAGCCGCTCGAACGTCTCCCGGGACCCACGCGTGGGCGCGAACGCGAGCGGCAGCGGCAGCGCCGCGGCGGCGGCGAGCGTCGGCGCACCCTGCGCCGTGAACTCGGCCGCGTGCGCGCGCGACATCCCGGCCACGAAGGTCAAATGGTCGTCCCGTCGGCGACGGCCGTTGCAGCGCCCCCACCAGCGGCACAGCTCGCACGCCTCCACGGGCTCCGGGTAGGTCCGCGCGAATCCCGCTTCGTGCCCATCCGCGACCATCGCCAGCAGATCGGTCCGAACGCGCCGGACATAGGCCGCGTAGTCGTCCACGCGGTATGTCTCGACGGCGAAGTGGATGGAGCGCTCGGCCGTCCCGTCCCGCTCGTCGCTGGACAGCGGGAGCGCGACCTGCCCGCCTGCCGTGCCGGCATCGGCCTGCCCCGGCGCGGCGCCCTCCGCGGCCGACGCGGTGAGTCCTGCCGGCGTCGGCGTGACCACGTGAAAGTGCTCGGGCGCCACGCCCTGCATCGCCGCCAGCAAGTCCGAGTAGGCCGACAACTGCAGGATGGTGCCGCCCTTGGTCTCGCGCGCCAGCTTCGTGTCGTGCGCCTCGTAGCTCCACCCGCCCAGGGCGCCTGGCCGATCCACCCGGACGAGCACGTCCGCGAAGCCGCGCCAGTCGTCACCCGCCAGCGCCGCCTGGTAGACGACATCCACCCCGGCCGCCATCGCCTCCCGGGTGGCCGCCACCGCCGCCGTGATCTCACGCTGCAGCCCCGAGAGATCGACGACCGTGCGCCCCTGCGCACGCAACCACGCGAGGTATCGCTGCTCGTGCTCGAGCCCGCGCTCGCGCAGCGCCCGCGTGAACGCCTCGTCCCAGTCCGGCTTCCTCAGCACGCCACGCGCCACCGCCAGGTCGAGCGCGGTGCGATGCCGGCACCCGAGGAACGCGGACAGGTCGGTGGGCGAAAGGATGAGCTTCGAGGCGCTGGCGTACACGGCGTGTGTGGAACCGAGGGAGCGTGGGAGGGGAACGGCGAGCCCGGCGCTCTATCGTAGCCGCGATGTGTGACACGGCAGGTCACACATCCACGCGAAAGTCCGACCGCCGCGCCGCATACAATCCCCGGCATGCCGCGCAACGCCGAGGTGGTCCGTCACTGGCAGATGCTGCTCCACATCGACGCCTCCAGGCAGGGCGCCACGGTGGGCGAACTGGCCGAGCGCTTCGGCGTCACCAAGCGCACGGTGTGGCGGGACATGGAGGCCCTGCAGGAAGTGGGCTTCCCGCTCGTGGACGAGAAGCGCGACCGCGAGACGGCGTGGCGCCTCATGCAGATGCCGCTCAAGGCCCTGAACGACGCCGGCCTGTCCGTGACCGAGGTGTGTTCGCTGTTCCTGGGCCGGACCCTCGTGGCCGAGTTCACGGGCACGCCGTTCGAGCCCGGCCTGGCCGGCATCATCCGCCGCGTGGAGACGTCCCTGTCGCCCAAGGTCCGCGCCTTCCTGAAGCGCCTGCCCGAGCTGGTCCACGTGAAGCCCGTGCCGAGGAAGACCGTCACGTCCCCGAAGCACGACGAGTTCGTGGCGCGCCTGATCGAGGCCGCCTCCGATCGCCGCATCTGCCGCGTGCTCTACTTCTCCGTCCACAGCAACCGCGAGAAGGACTACGAGCTGCACCCCTACAGCCTCGCCTACGCGGAGGGAGGCCTGTACCTCACCGCGTGGGTGCCCGAGTACCGCCAGGTGCGCGTGTTCGCGGTGGAGCGCATCCGGCGCGTGTCGCTGCAGACCGCCACCTTCACGCCGGCCGCGGACCTGAGCGACGGCACCTTCGGCCAGTCCCTGGGCGTGAACCGCGGCGGCAAGGCCGAACGCATCGTGGTGGACTTCTCGCCGCGCGTGGCCCCCTACGTCCGCGAGCGGAGCTGGCACGCCACGCAGACGCTCGAGGCTCTGACGGGCGGCGGCGTGCGCCTCACCATGAAGGTCTGCCGCGACTGGGCGCTCCGCACGTGGGTCCTCGGCTGGGGCGCCCACGCCCGCGTGGTGGCGCCGCCGGCGCTGGCCGCCGAGATCCTGGCGCAGCTCGACGAGGCCCGCGACGGCTACGCCCCGAAGCTCGCGTTCGACGCGGCGCTGGCGTACGTGCCTGCGAAAGGCGCGCGGAGGCTGCCGCTGGCGACGTAACGACCACGGACCGCGCGCTGCGTCCGTCGGCCGTATCGGCGGCGAGGCCGGCTCGCGCCGCCGCGCGGCGGCCACGACCGTCGTGCGCCGGGGACCGGTGCCCCGCCGGTCAGGTCTTCGGCGTGAGCTTGAGCGCCGTGCGGAGGAAGGCCACCTCGCCATCACCGGCGTCGCCGCGGCCGAATCCAAGGAGGAGCGCCTCCAGCCGCTCCCTGCCCGCGGCGCTGCGGGCGGCCTGGCGCGGCGTCTTGCCGTGCAGCGCCGGCACCGGCGTGTCCAGCCACTCCTGCGAATACCGCCGGCGCCATTCGGCTTCGAGCGCCGCCACTTCAGGCTCGACCGGCGTGGACGGCTCCACCAGGCGGAGGCCCTTCCGCGCCTCGTCCTTCGCGCGCGACTCGAGAATCCGCGCGACGGGATCGGTCACCTCACGCCCCGCCCGGGTGGCCATGCTGCCGAGCCGCTTCGCGATCTCACGCTCAAGCCGCTTCGCGCGCTTGTCGGAGTTCACCTCGGCCACCAGGCGCCCTTCGGTCAAGGCCAGTGTGCCGAGCACGGTGTTCTTCCACGAGGCGTGCTGCCGGTTGCCGGCCTTCAGCCAGTCGAGCTGCGCCTTCACCACGGTTCCGTCCGCGTCGGTCTCGACCTCCTCGGCCGGCGCCTCGCCGGCCAGCAATGCGAGCGGCCGCAGCAGCGGATACACGGCGGCGACGGGGGCGTGCAGCTCATAGGTGAGGGTCACCAGCGACAGGACGTCGCCGTCGCTGTTGGTCAACACGGGAGGCGCCGGATTGAGCAGCGCGTCGCGGACGTCGAGGTACAGGTCGCGTATCTCGATCGCGTAGCGCTCGAGGTCGTCCCGCGTGGGCACCCGTCGCTTGAACGTGGCCGTGCGCCAGTCGATCACCTCGAGGTGCCAGTCGGGCGGCGCCGCGCGGGGCGCCATGCCGAACATCACCGACGCGCCGTCCATCGTCACGACGCGCGTGAAGATGACGTCGCCCGGGCGCAGCGAGCGCGATGCCGTGAGCTCCAGCACGTGAAAGCTCCGCTCGGTGAGGATGTCCTTCACGTCCACGGACACGCCGGGCGCGACCTGCTCCACGGCGAAGACGCTCATGGGGCTCCGGACCGTCTGTGTCACGTACAGGGCCACGTCCGGAGGCACGGGCAGCGGCTGCGCCGCGAGCCATTCCTGTGCGAGCGTGGCGGTGGGCCAGTCGTCGGTGCGCCGGTCCGACTCGGGGTCGGCCACGAAGCACGTCGTGAACCACGGGATGAACAGGCCATCGAACTCGGGCGTCGCCACCATGTCCTCGGGCACGTCGTCGTAGTTCCAGAAGTCCTCCCACGCGTGGTGGAACAGGGGCTCGCCCCACCGCTCGAGCGCGTACTTGAACACGGCCTCCACCACCCGGCCCTCCACGCTCCGGATGCGCACGCGCGCGACGTCCTCCGCGTCGCGACTGACCAGACAGCAGTGCTTGTACTTCTTCCCCGAACCGCACGGGCACGGGTCGTTCCGGCCAGGTGTGGGCGCCATCCCGGCCCCACGATACCGCGGCTGGTCGGGTATTCGCGGCGAAGGTGGGCGACGGCCCGGCGCCGTCGGCCCGACGGGCGTCACCGCGGTGTGGCGACGCCCGCAGCTGCGCCGTTCGGCCCCACGTGCAGCACGTCCAGCGCCCACGCGATGTCCACGGACGTGCCGTCCCACACGGGCGTCGATGTCACGTCGGCCATCATCAGCTCGTGGCGCCACTCGGCCGTCGCGGCGATCTCTGGCGCTCGCGGCAGGCGCCGTTCATCCGGCCGATGGAAGGCCCACTCCCCTGGCGACGTGCGCCGAACGCGGAATCCCCCTTCGTGCACGGCGCGATGATGCCGCCGGCACAGGCGCACCAGGTTGTCGAGCGTCGTATCGCCTCCATCGGCCCAGTGTTCGACGTGATGCGCGTCGCATCGGTGCGCCGTGCACCCCGGGAACTGGCAGGTGGCATCGCGTGCGACCAGGGCTCGCCGAATCGAGGGCGGAATCGTGCGCGTTCGTCGACCCACCTGCCGAGCCTCGCCGTCCTCGCCGTGCGCCAGGGTGACCACCGACGCATCGCAGGACAGCCGCCGCGACGTTTCCGCGGAAACGCACGCCGGCCCGTGGTCCAGTTCGAGCGTGCCGCCGGCATCGGGCTCGAGGATCACCTCGCCCCGACCCGCCGCACGGTCGGAGGCATCCACGTGGACGACCACCTGGTAGCGATCGCCGGTCGTCCCCGCATCCAACCCGGCGGACAGCGCCGTCTCCGCCAGCAGCCCCAGCGCGTCGGCCCGACGCTGCGCCGCCCCGACCTGGTGGCCTGCCGGACCGTCCGCCTCTGTCGCCTGTGCGTCCAGGAACAGCCGGTCGGCCGCTGCCTCGAGCGCGCGCTGCACCACGGCACCGACCTCCGGCGTGAGCCGGCCACGGATCACCACCATGCCGTCCGCATCCACCCACGTGGACAACTGGCGCTGGAGATGCCGGGACTCGTCCACCCGCGCCGCCTCGACGGCGTCCGCCCGCCGCCAGCCTCGCACCAGACGCTCCACGTGCGCGGCCGTGCCCGCCAGCGCGAAGTCCACGAGCGTCTGCTCGTTCGCGGGCGTAGCCACCCGCGTGAGCGCCCGCACCTTCGCATACGACAGCGCTCCCCGCCGCATCTGCGCGCTGACCGCCGCCAACGCCGGCAGCGCGCGGGCCACGCGCACCTTCTCGCGGGCCGCGCCCAGGTCGATGCCGGTCCGCCAGTGGAGCCAGTGCGCGCACGACTGGAACCCGTTGGCCCAGCCCTCCCGCGCATCGAACTCGCCGAGCAGGACGAGCAGCTCGTAGGTGGCCGCGTGCAGACGTGCCGCCAGCGCCGCGATGCGCTCGCCCAGCGCGTCCACCGCGCGTAGGTCGGTCGCCGGGGTCGGCGGCTCGGGCTGCAGCACCACCATCGGATGCGCGAGCACCGCGCGGGTGGAATCGACGTGGGATGCGAGGTTCATGTCGCATCCTAGCAGCGCAGAATTTGCCATCGGAGGATGCCGCAGGCGACGCGAGCCGCGCGCGATCCACGTCCGGCGCTACGTCTCGACGCGATCGACGCCCACGACCCAACCTGACGCACACGACGCGCCCTTGCGGCGACGTCCCGGACTTTTGCGCGGCCGCCGCCAGAAACGTGTCAAGCGGAATCTCGCGCGCCAGCGGACCGCACCCACCGTGCGCCTGCGGTGCTATGCCGCGCTCGTCACCACCAGTCGGCGCCCGAGGGCCGAGAGCGCCTGTTCAATCTGATCCAGCTTGGACTGATGGCGGAAATCGACCAGGCGGTCCACCTGAGGCAGATGCCAGTCCAGCTTCTTCCCCAGCCGGTACTTGCCCACGCGCTGTTCCAGCATGGCGTTGTGCAGCTCGATCTTCGCCGCCACCAAGGCCGACAGCCGCACGGCATCCCCTTTGACGGGCGCCGCCGGCAGCGGCCGCGGAATCTCGACCTTGTCGTCGACGAGCATCTCGAGACCGGTCAGGACGGCATCCAGGGCGCGCGATAGCGCCTCGTCCCGCGTGGCGCCGTGCGTGTGCACGAACGGCAGGGCGGGGACGTCGACGAGCCACGACCGGTTCCGGTCTCTCGACAGCTTCACTGCATAGAACATGTCGTTGCTCCTCACCCGCTGCCGCACCCGGGTGCCGTTCAGGCGACCCCGAGGTCTTTCTTGATGCGCTGCACGAGCCCGGTTCCAAGCTCTTTGCCCTGGCCATGCATCGGCAGCACCGACATGCGGTCTCCGCGTCGCACCTTCAGATGGCCGCCCTTGCCTGCCGAGAACGTGCATCCCTGAGCCGCAAGCCATCGCTTGAACTCGCGCGGCGTCATGTCACGATAAACAGATCTGTTGCCTTGGTCAACATATCAGTTGCCAGTTGTGGGCCGAATCGCCAGGGAGCTGTCGTCGAGTCGAGTGCATCCCACACGCCAGCTCGCGCCTGTGCCACGGGACAGCGTCCAACGCCAACTCCGGGCCGACATCGATGCCACAGACTGCGTTGCGCCTAAGGCGGCTGCGCGTCGGTCGGGTTCGGCGTCGCAGGAACCGCCATCCGGCCGGGACAACGGCCACGCAGGATGTGCGGCGCGGCCAGGTTCCCTGCGCTGGCCTACAATCTCGCATTGAAGGACTGACGTGCCGCACAAGTACGAGCTGGTCGTCACGTGGACCGACGAGGACGACGCCTTCGTCGTCGACGTCCCCGAACTCCCGGGCTGCATGGCCCACGGCGACACGCCTGCCGACGCGGTGGCCAACGCGCAGGACGCGATCGACCTCTGGCTCGACGTGGCACGGGACATGGGGCGCCCCATTCCATCGCCTCGCGGGCGCCTGCTGTCGGCCTGACGGCCAGCTACTCACGTAGCGGTCCCACTCGAGCGCGACTAGGAGCACCACGCCCCCCTACCGAGGGGCCGACGGGTCTTGGCCTCTACTCGATCGATACCTCGATGTAGCCACCCGCCTGCACGGAGTCCATGGCGCTGCGGACCCGATCCACCTAGTGCCGCAGTACCGGCCACTGCGCGTTCATCAACACCACGACCGCGATGGCGCGCCCTTCAAGACGGCGGCCTCGGCAGCCGCCAGCAGGGCGCCGTTGCTGAAGGTGTCCCAGCCTTCGGTCTTCGCGAAGCGCACGTCATGACCCTCCAGCGCTGCAGCGAGTGGCGCTGGCGTGCCGTGGTCGAAGAGCACCCGCATCAAGGTGCCGGGGCAGGAGCGTGCAGACTGCGCGCCGCGAAGTCGATCACCTGGCGCACCAGATCGGCTGGGATGTCGAACCACTGAGCGACCTCGTCCACCGTGGCACCGGCCTCGAGATTCTCGAATACGGTCGCAACGGGCAGGCGGGTATCGCGAAATACCCAAGCGCCGCTGACGCGCCCGGGGACACGCTCCACGATGGGGCACTGCGACCAGTCGAGCACCGGCTGCGATCCATACGCGGCCACCGTCTCGCGCAACGCGAACTCCGCGGTCTGTCCGGACTGCGCCGCCAGTTCCGCGATGCGACGCGCGAGCTCCGGGGACAGGACGACACTCATGAGCTCAGCGTAGGGACTCGGGTCGGGGGTGTCAACACGCGCGAGCAGTCTGACAGCAGCAGCCGTCTACTCGCCGAGTTGCGACACCAGTTTCGGCAGGTCGGTGGACACGATGGCCCACACGATGTCGTGGTCTACGTCGTCGTACCCGTGAATCAACCTGTTCCGAAGGCCAACGATGGCCGACCACGGCACATCCGGACGACGCGTGCGCTCCGCGACGGGAACCCGCGCGGCCGCCTCACCGATGATCTCGAGCAGTCGGACCACCGCAAGCGCCAGCACCCTGTCTCGGTCCAGGTCGTCGCGCGATCGACCGTTCATGAGCGCGAGCAGCTCGGCCGCATGGTCGCGCATGTGCCGAAGGCTCACCGACGGGTCATGCCGCGACATACTGGTCCTGAGCCTCGGCGAGCACCTCATCACGGAAGTAGCGGCTCAGCGACGCTGGCGTGTGGAGGTCCACGGCTCGACCGAATAGGTGGCTCAGGTCGTCCTGCATCGCGAAGAAGGCCAAGCCTGGCGTCCGCCCTACCTCGAACTCCACGAGCACGTCCACGTCGCTCTCGGGGCCGAAGTCGTCACGCAGCGCGGATCCGAACACGGCGAGCCGGCGGATACCGTGTCGGCGACAGAACGTGATCAGCTTTTCGCGGTCGATGGCGACGCTGGGACTCATGAGGGCCTCTCGATTCTACTCGTCGAGGCTCGCGCGCCACCACCTCCAGCGCCTCGCCCAGTTCGCTGGCGAACAGATCCGGAATCTGCGCGGGCGACTCGATGTAGTAGAAGTGCCCGCCGCCCTGCTGCGCCAGGCGGGCCAGCAGCGTCTCGTCGAAGTCCGCGCCCACGCCGAACGTGGACGTGCCGATGCCGCGCTGCCGCAGCGCCTGCGCCATGGCCACCAGCGCGTCCGCGTCCGTCACGCCGCGATTGGCCAGGCCGTCCGTGAGCAGCAGCACGCGCCGCACGGCCGCCGCCGCCCCATCGCCGTCGTCCCCGGGCGCGAGCCCCGGCCCCAGTTCGTCCGCCCCGCGCATCCAGCCGTCGGACAGGTTCGTGGACCCGCGCGCGTCGATGGCGTCGAGCTGGTGCAGGGCCTGCGCCGTGGCGTCCCGCGTGCCGGCCGTGCGCGCCTGCACCGTGTCCACGTGGTCGTCGTAGGCCACCACGGCGAAGTGGTCGCGCGGCGACAGCAGGCGGACGGCGTGCGCCACGGCCGCCCGGGCCATGCGGATCTTGGCACCGTGCATGGAGCCGGAGCGATCCAGCACCAGGGCCACGTCCACAGCGGGACGCGGCTGACCCGTGCGCGGGGGCGCGGACGGCGTGGTGATGGTGACGTGCAGGTAGCGGGTGGCAGCGGCGCCCGCGGGGACGAGGGCGCGGTCCGTTTGGATGTGCATGCCTCATTGTCGAGCGCGAGCGTGACACGGGAGGTCACAGGTCCTCGACGTGATGGACGTGGATGACGGGACGCCCCGACAGGGCATACGGTTCGCTGCGGCTGGGAGGCTTCGCGCGTGCCGACGCATCGAGCGGCTGCTGGGCACCCGGCGGGTCCCGGCGTCCGGCAGCCCACCACGTCACGGGCACGCTTCGACTGCACGCCGCCGGACGAGCACGCGCGCCCGCGACGTGGCGGGCGCCCGCCGTTCGCCACCCGCCAGCCCAGTCTTCCGCTCGGGCGGGACGCTTCGCGGTGCAGATCACAGCCGCTGCGCCACGTATGCCCCGTCAGGTCGTCCCGGTGGCTGGTCAGGTGCTGCGGCAAGGAGCCGCCTCCTTAGAGGTCCCGATGTGGGCTTGGAGTTAGATTGAGACCACGATGCCATCCGCCCGAGCCAGGTCCGGACGCCGCGCACTCACCGTCATGGGTATGGACCGCCTGCTCGCGTTTCTGCGGGCGGCGGCTGGAAGTGACAGGTGTGCAGCCGTCCGTTTCTTCCTGGAACATGTCGACGCTGGAGTGTCCGTCGAGGACGTCCTGCTAACACGCGACGACGACGGTGGTGGCTTCGAGTTCTCGGTGACACCAATCGCAGGCAACCGATTCGAGGTGGAGTTCGGCTACTCGGCCATGATGGTCGGAGATGGCGGCTCGTGGACGGTCGACTTCGACGAGGCCGGGAATGTGACGGCCCTCGAGCCAGGAATCTCTTGGATCACCTGAAGTGACCGGCGCTTCGGACCTATGCACCGCTTCCCAGTTCGGCCGCGGTGCAGCGCTACTGATGAAACAGCTCCAGAACTGCGGAGGGCAACGAGGCAGTCTGTCCGGGAGCCAGCACGTGGACGCCGACTCTGTGCTCCGACTGAAACGCGGGCTCTTCCAGCCATGGGGCGCCCTTGCCGGCGGGCACCAGCAACAGCGACGCATTGGGGCGAACGGCACCGATCCTCAGCGAGTCCTGATAGATGTGCGCGGACGCCATTGCGTCCAGCACTGCCTCCCGGTGCGTGCGGTACTTCGCGTCCAGAACGACAAAGCGCCTGGTTCCATCGCCAGAGTCGACCTGCACTGTGATGTCGGGGATCCGGAGCCTCGACACGGACCACGGCCCAGGCACGCTCGCGCCACGGGCTCGGAATTTCGGCTGGAGCCATAGCTCAGCCTTTCGACCGGCGAACCCGCCCACCCATCGTCGCGACCCGTTCCTCCGCCTCCATCTCCACGACGGCAGTTCGGCCTCCAGCAGCCGCCCAAGCCTCATGAAGCACCAACGCTCGTAGATTTCCCACGATGGGCTAATCCAGAGACGCTCATCCGCCACATCGGACTCGATGCCCTCCCGCAACCCGCGCCAACCGCGCCCCCAGGCGCGTGCGTAAAGCGGGTCGGCCGACACGACGTTCAGGCCGGCCGCGGACACTTCGGCGCGTATCACCTCTGGGAACGGCGTCTGGCGCAGGACCCACTGGAGCCGGTCTGCAGCATCGCTCAGGACTTCGCGCCGGACAGGCCACCTCGATGAAAACGAGGTGCGAGTCTCGCTTGCCGACTCCTGCGCCGCCCGCTGCTCGAGCTGTTCGGCCACGAACTTCACACGCTGCGACACGGCAAGCACAAGCGCCTTCAGCGTGCGATTGGCAGCAGAGTCAAGCGTCTCCACGACAACGGGCACGTCCAGGCGGGTCGTGGGATTGAAGGCGGTCGGTTCGAGAAGCTCCGTCGAGAACAGTCCCAGGGCGCTGCTCCGGCTTGCAGACAGTGCGGTGTATCGATCGACCCGCCGTGCCGTGTTGAGCGAGACGGATTCCCGCACGGACCGCAGCGACCTTCGCGGATTGGCTCGGATGGCCACCAGTGCCTTGATGAACTCCGGCAGGTGTCGCCGCAGCCGGGCGAATGCGACAAGCGGGTCCTGGAAACGTCCGAGATGCCCTGCCATATGCGTGGCAGGCTCTTCGCCCACGACCAGCGACGGATCTTCGGCCCACAACTCCTGGACCATCTGCCTGAATGCCTCGCCGCCCAACTTCCTCGCGTCCGGAGAGACGTCGAGAACGAACCGGTCGACGATGACACCGTCTTTTAGCAGCTCGCCGGTCACCTCGCCGGCGTAGAAGCCTGGGCGCCATGTCCACGCGGCTCCCGACGCCGCGTCCGCAAGCGGCTCATCGTCGATGCGAAACTGGCATTTCCGGTCCGGCTTGCTGAAGAAGTAGCGCCGAGCTTCACTGAAGCCGACGTTCGTGGCGGGCGCGGCCGCAAGTCGCCTCGCTGCGTCTGCGGGCTCTCCTTCCGCATGCCACGAGACGCCATCACCGGCGGCTTGGGTCACCGCCAGAACCTGGCGCTGCCGGTGGCCTGGAGGTCGGCACGAAGGTCCTTCACCTTGTCACGGGACCGTGGCAGCCCGTGATCGTCCAGCTTGCCCTCGCAAGCCTGCAGCGCGTCCCGGAGACGCACGGAGTCCTCGCCGCGCAGCTTAGGCAGAACCTTGGCGTACACGCCGAAGTCCAGGGCTTCGTCGAAGCCCATGCCGCCGCCGTCATCCACTACCCGGACGAGATAGTCGAGCACCGTGTCGATCACGCGATAGCCAAAGTGCAGCCGGACCGGAGTGAGAGTGGTCGACAAGTCAGTCAACACGGCTCGGGTCTTGCGTTGACGTTCTGGCGTCAGCCCGTTCCGCTCCCATCGCGGAAACGCCTCGAGGTCGATCGTCCAGTGCTCCAGCACGAACGCGCGGTCGAGCACCTTGTCCGACAGGCCGTGGGTCGTCTCGTCCATGTTCACCGTGCCGATCAGGACGAGATTCGATGGATATGGCAGCGACCTCGGTACGCCGTCGAGCACGTCCCCTTCGGCGTGCAGATGGATTGGCTCGTCGGTCTCCATCGCCGATAGCAGTGGCGCCATGTACTGCTCCGGATGAGAAAGGTTCATCTCATCGAGTACCGCAGTATGGGGTCTTGACGGGTTGTCCGCTGCGTGACGCAAGAAGTCCAGGAACTTGGTTCGGACGTAGGATTCGGATCGCAGCGGGTTGATGTAGCCGAGCAAAGCGCCGGGGTCGTACCAACCAGGCTGGACCGGAAGGACCAGCACGTCTGTCTCCTTGTGCACGGCGCCCGACAACGCGCCGGCATACTTCCTGGCCAGCAAGGTCTTTCCGGAGCCGGACAACCCCGCCAACACGGCGAAGTGCCGGCGGGGATGCGACCAGAGGCCAGCGTGTAGGCTGCCGATCAGGGCTTCCGGAAAGTGATCGTCCTTTCGAACCGACGAGACGATTTTCGCCAGCGGTGGCAACGTAATCTCTGGCTGGGCGACAGGCGGCAGAGCCGTGTCGCCAGCGTCCGCCGGAGGCTCCGGACTGGCTTCGAGCGGTTCGGGCGCCCAGTGGATGCGGTCTGCCCACTGACGCCCACGTGTGGTCAAGCTGAATCCCGTGTGCCAGTCGAACTCGATGACCTTCATCGACAGCAGCCACGACAGGAGCGACTGCGGGGTGAATGTTGTCGTCCATCCCGGATTCATCGCGCTGACAGCCGCCAACAGCTCGGCACGTGGCACGGTGCCGCGGTCTCGCAACTCGGTCAGTGCCCGATCCACTCCGAGGACGCGCGTCAGCAGCCAGTCGGCCAGGAAGCTCGGGTCCTGTGACTCGAGGACGTTCTCGCCCCGCTCAGTGAGCTGGTAACGACCGTCCTCCGACCGGATCGCGTCGAACTCGCCCTGGTAGGAGTTGATGGTGACTCCCAGCGAGCTCGTCTTCACGTCCGGGGCGTTCGAGCGCAGGAAGTCCAAGAGCTCGTCCCTGGACACGCCAGTTCGGACGAACTCCAAGGTCGACAGAAGGGACGCGAACAGGCCCCGGGTGGCTGTCAGTCCTCGGCGTCGTCGCGCCGCCGGAAGCGGGTCCAACCTGCTGTCCCCGCCGGGCTCATCGACGATTTCGGTCTTGTCGGCCTCGCGCCTGACGAACCGCTCGAGCAGCAGCCAGGGCAACGTCATGCGGGCCGCTTGTGCTTCCCAGCCCGGACCGACGGGTCCGAGCAGCTCGTCGATCCGCTGTCGCACCCAGACGTGACGCTGCCCGAGGTCCAGTCTCCCGGGTTGCTTCATCGCCTTTCCAAGCTCGCGAAGCGCGCCGGAGGCTGCGACGGTCGTCATGGCCTCGGGATACAACACCGCGATCACTCGAAAGATCTTCAAGTGTGGCCGTGCCGAGCCTTCGATCCGCTGACTGACCCTGTCGCGAAGGTCCTCATAGAGCATCTCGATGAAGCTGGCGCGCGCGTCCCAGTCAGCGGGCAGTGGCTGGAGGGAACGCTGGACCAGCCAGGCCCTGAACTCCTTGTCGTCCAGGGCCTCGCTCACCGAGATGCGGCCTTGCCCGACCGCCGCGACATGATTGTCTTCCCAGAGGCGATGTTGGATGTCCCGCCCCGCCCTCGCCTGTTCGGGGAGGGAACTCCACCACTCGAGCACGCCGGCAAGTCGGCGATTCCACTCTGGCGCCCCCTCGCCAATGGCCTGGCAGGCGGCTCGCAGTCCGTCGTCGGTCACGAGGTCGTGGGTACTCACGGGGCGAATTGTAGATGAGGCGGGCTGAGAGCGCGCGACTGACGCCCTCGGAGCTATTCAGCCTGTGCGTCCCTTCGAGGAACCCGCCGGGCCACGCGGGACGGAAGGGCGTCGTAGTCGACTCCCGTCTCACGGCAGAGTTGGCGCCAGGTGACGAAGCCGAGGTAGTGCGCCATGAGGTTGGCTCGTTCCGCAGGAGCCAGGTGTCGAAGTCCGACGGCCGGATCACCGAAGTCCGCTTCAGCCGGGCGATCTTCGCCGACAACGACGACACCGTAGGCTCGCCCCTTGGCGAGGTCTCTCGCTGCCTCGAGGTTTCGGTGTAACTGATTGCGGCCGGGATACCATTCGGTCCCGCCAGACAAGCGCTCAGTTCTCTTCCCCTCGATCAGAAGCACCAGTGTGTCAGTCTGAAGGCAGCAGTCCACTTCCGTGGCGCCTTCGAAAGTCCACCACTTGCCGGACGTGCTCGCGTTGCCATCGATGCCTCTGACCGCAGTCCGAATGGCTTCCGCCCTGTCTGCCTCGCCTTTTCGACCGGTCAGCTTCTCCCGCCAGTCCTGTGTTGTCTTGCCGAACGCCCTGGGCGACACCCCGTGAGTGGGCCACTCCATGTGCTCAGGATGTTCGACGAGCCACCGTAGGAACGCCCGGCCGGGAAGCACTGGATACTCGAAGCAGGCTTCGAGCTCGATCTTGCCGAGGACTGGGTCTTTGTAGGGACGACGCTGAACCCACTGAGGGCCCAGGCGGCCCGGATCCGCGGCCATCGAGGCCGCGACTGGCCCGGGGTCGAGGAGCCGAAGGACCTTGGGCAACCAAGCGGCCCCGGTCGGGTCCGCAGCAAGCAATTGACGAAAGACGGGGCGCACTCGTGTAATGGAACTGTTCCGACTCGGCTGCGTGATCGGGTCGACAATCCAGCCCTCGCCACGATCGCAGTCCTCGGGAACGCCGAGGCCTGTCTCCCGATTCGTCCAGGCCCATGCCGCCTGGACGGCCGCGAACACGGCATCAATCGAGTCTCCCGACGCGTCCTCAATGCAGGCCCGCCGACAGTCTTCGGCCAACTCAACGGTGATGCCGTACCGGCCAAGGAGACGCCGGCGCATCGATTCGACCATGTACGCTCGGACGCGCGCAGACTCAGTCCCAGCACCGCCAGCCTCGGCGTCCTTGTACTTCTGTCGGTCGTCCAGCGCACGCGCGACCAAGGCAGGGTACGCCTCGACAACGACCTGGTCGGAGGCCGTCGGCCGCACCGGAACGATCGACGCCGTACTCTGCAGTAGGCGGGGCGCCCCCTCGAAGAACATCACCCCTACGGGCACGCCATAGAGCTTCGACGGGCTCTGAGCGCCGGCGAGCCGGTCGGTCAGTCGGAGGTGCTCGCGATCGCCGTCAGGGCGCTCGCGCTTGTACTCCTCGAGCACCGTCTTGAACCCATCCCGTCCAAGGCTCCGGACATTCGCGACATAGCCAGACCACGACTCTGGCCATCGCAGGTTCTGGATCAGGCGGCGCGGCTGTCCGAACGGGAAGTCGACGCCACCCACCCAAGGGCCAGGCCTCGACAGCCACTGACTGAACGCCTCCAGCGAAGTCAGCCGCTCGAGCCGTTCGACCACAAGGCGCTGACCGTCCATCTCGCACCAGGCGCACACGATGGGCTTCGCAAAGGACGGGCGACTGGTGAAATCCACGCCAAAGATCCTCATCGGCGAAGGCTCCTCCCAGCCGCGGTCGACCGACTCTTCACAACGCCTCTCGCCTGCCGCCATCCTCGACTACGTGGGAGACGTTCAACCGCTGAATCTGATGCCCTTTCCCGAGCTTCAGATCCTGTCCTTCTGGCGCCACAATCGTGCACTCCGCGAGAATCGCCTTCGCTCCTGACGCCGCCTGAATCGCTACATCCGCGCCGGCCACAACGCGCGTCTTCCGGATGATCGGCTGGCAGTGGCGGCTGAGTTCGATCGCAGGGCCTCCACCCCCTTCGATCACACAGTCCTCAACGATGCCTCTGGCACGCTCGCCGACGTGGACTCCCCGGAATCCGGACGCCACGACCTGGCAGCGGCGCACTACCGGATTCGCCTTGTCGCGGAGGGCCAGCGCGGTCCGCGGCGCCGCCCGAATCTGGCAGTCGTCCAACGTGCCTTCTGCGTCCTCGTCGAAGATCACGGCTTCGTGACGTCCACCGTGAAAGCGACACCGCCGAATGTAGGGACGGGCCTTGCGACTAGCCACGTGAAGACAGGCCGCCGCGGCAGTCAGGACCTCGCACAAGTCCAGCAGGCTTTGCCCCGACAGGACCTCGACAGCCGCCTTGGCCCGGGAGGAGGGCGCACTCATTCGCAGAGTAAATCCACGCACCATCGCATCCGACGTGTTGATGACGAGCGCCGGTTGATTCCCGCCATCCAGCACGACGTCTGCGGAAGCGCCGAGTGCAATGAGCTCAATTGGCTCGTTCAGAACAATTGGCCCCTTGTACACGCCCGGCTTCACCAGGACCCGACTCCACGGCGCGGCTCGACGCACGGCCGTGGCCACCGAGTTGTAGTGCCCGCCCTCCGGTGCCACGACACAGTACGCCCGGGTGTTGGGTTCTTGACGGTCAGGGCGGACACGGACGGCTTCGAGCACCTGCTGGGGAGTCGATCGCGCAGCGCGGTTCCGCTGCAAGCATCCGGCGATGATTCGGTCGAAGGGCTCAGGGAGGCCGGGCGGCAGTTGCGGCTCAGCCGTCTTCAGGAGGTAAAGCCACTCACCCGTCGACGCTGCGTCGAACGGCAGTTGGCCCGTCAGCGCCTCCAGGAGCAACGCACCGAGCGACCAGCAATCTCCAGCCGGGGACACCTTGCTTTCGAGCGACTCCGGCGGCTGGTAGGGCAAGGTGCCGGCGGCGTCGCGTGCGGCAGTGCGACCGGCGTCAAGCGGTGCCGACAGACCGAAGTCAGCGATTTTCCACCGCCCGCCGACGTTGAGGACGTTGGAGGGCTTCAGATCGCGATGGGCCAAATCGCTCTTCAGAAGGTAGGCGAGGCCGGACGCCACGTCCTGGGTCATCGCGACGGCCTCCGCGTGCCCCAGCCTGGACTGTCTCAGGCGTGCGGCCAGGGTGTAGTCGGCGAGTTCCATCGCCACGAACAGCACCGACACCCGTCGCCCGTTCAACGACACGAAGGTGTCACCTGCGGAGTAGCACCGCACGATGTTCTGGTGGTTCAGGGCGAGACCATGCTTGAGCTCGGCGTACTGCTCGGACCCGGCGCCGACACTGTGGCGAATCAGTTTCAGCGCGACTCGGGCGATGACCTCGGCACCGGCGATGTGCTCGGCCTCGAACACGAGTCCGAAGGCCCCCTCTCCCAGCAGCCGGACGAGCCGGTATCGGGTGTCAACCAGTTGCCCGACGAGCGCCTCGCCAAGGTCCATCGCCAGCTCCGGTCAGTCCTTCTCGAACCCCTGATCGGTGAACTTGAGCGTGTGCGCGTTCTCGGTCACCGTGCGGACGACGTTCTCCGGCGCGCCTGACGGCACGTCGGCGTGGATCTCCAGCGTGACGGTGACCTTCGCGTCCACTAGACCGACAAGGTGCGCAATCACTTCCTCGGCGATGCGGCTGGCGTCGCGGCCCACGCGGGTGGCGTCGAGCGTCACCGAGCCGTGGAAACGCTTTGGGAGCGCCTTTGGACCCGCAATTGCGGTGGACGCGCCCCCGCCATCCGGACCGGACCCGTCGGGCTTTGGCCCAACCGTATCTGTCCCGCCGCCCGGGTCCGGGTCCACCTTGGCGCTCGTCTCGGCATCGATCTGCCGCTTGGCTGCCGACGGCTTCACGAGGAGGCCCATAGGGTTGCCGCCCCCCAGGGACACCACCTGCCCCGCCCGAAGCTCACGGTACCGTCCCGCCTCTTCGTCGTAGCTGGCGGCGAAAGCGAACGCGTCGTGCTCCCAGGTGAGGAGCTCCACGCCCCTGCGCACCGACTCGATCAACACCTCGGGCCCTGACAGCCTTGGCAGGTAGACGTAGCGCGCGAAATGCTCAACGAGCTGCTTCACCGCCACGTGGTCGTCGGGCCACAGAGGAATGCGGTCCAACTCCATCCTCAGGCGCGACGCGGCGAAGCTGGGGAGCAGCAGTTCGTCTTTAATCAGCTTCTTGCTGGCGCGCACCGCCAGCGGCTCGCTGCCAGAGAGGCGCGTGGCTTGAATCTCCACGGGAGCCGCGGGTGACGACTGCGTGGGCACGAGCAGCCACTGGTAGGTCTCGGGCAGGCGCGCCGTCACTGCGCTGTCCGCATTCGCCTTCTGCGTCTCTGCCTGCGCCACCTGCTGCGGATCGAGGTTCAGCTCGACCTGCTCGGCCAGGATGGACTTCCAGGCCAAATAGCGACGCGTGGCTTCGTCAAGGTCCTGAAGCCTGACCCTGTCGGCCGCCAGGAAGACCAGGGCGTTGCGGTAGAGGCGCGGAGTGTTGCCTCGCGTCTCGAACATCTCCCGGGCAGCGGCTACGGCCAGGCTCCCGTCCTCCCGGGTATGCGGCTGGTCGACACTCATTACGACCAGGCGCGCGTCCGGGTCGTCTGGCACTTCCTGAGAATTGCGCGGCAGGTCGTGGACGCGGTCAAACGCCCCCTTCGTGCGAAGGTCACTCCTGAGCCGGCGATGGATCTCCTCCACCACCTTGTCGGAGTCGCGCTTGAGCTGCTCGGCGCGGTCCTCTGCCAGCTTCGTGACGGTGGGCTGGGTGGAGTACCAGTAGCGGGGGCCGTCCTGATACAGGTACGTGGCGGCTCCCGCCAGGCGCCGCAGGGCGTCGCCAAAGATGGCCGGCGCCTCACCGGGCATCACGCAGCCCAGCTTCACGCGGCGGTCTTCGATGCCCCGGTGCGCGGCAGACGCCGTTGGCGCAGACCCCATGTAGATGGTGCGAGCCACGCGTCGGGTCGCGGCGTACTTGCCCAGGTTCGGCTGGTCGCCGTCGATCTGCAGAGGCAGGGAGCCAGGACCGTCCACGTCCCGCGAGATCACGGGCACCCAGTTGTCTGACAGGTAGCGCGTCAGCTCGAACTGCACCCGCGGTTCGTCGATGGAGATATTGGCCGGCAGGATGAGCGGGTTCCGGTCGCCCTTCTCCCACAGGCTGTGAATCACAGCGGCCATGAGGCGCAGCACACCGCGGGTGCGCTGGAACTTCACCAGCGTGGACCAGTCGGTGTAGAGGCGGTCGAAAATCTCGGGGTGGATGGGATACGCGGCTTTGATCCGCGTCTCGTAGTCCGGCCCATGACACTCGGGTGGGAACTCCGCGTGTTGATTGCGATACAGATCGGCGAAGGCACGCGCCACCACGTCCCTGTCCTTGAAGTGCTGGGGTTCGGAGATTGGCTCGAACAGCCGCCGCCGGACAATCTCGAAGCCCTCCTCCGCGCTGGCGGGCCGCCACGACGACTCCACGCGGCCCACCACGTTGCGCAGCCGGTCGAGGGCTTCGCGGCCGCGCACGCCACCCACCTCGATGTCGTCCGCCTGCGTGTGCGGCGAGCCGGCCGTGTCAGAAGCCGGCAGGCTGATCACCAGCAGGCAGTTCTTCGCCAGCTTGGCGGATTCCGTAAGCACCTGGGCGAAGGTGAACTGCGTTTCGAAGCCGCCCGCCGGCAGGTCGCTCTGGTCGTGGAGCTGGCGCGCATAGGCCACCCACTCGTCGATCAGGATGAGACAGGGGCCGTAGTCGTTGAACAGCTCGCGCAGCGCGTCGCCCGGGCTGGTGGCGTGCTCGTCGTCGGCCCTCACCCGCTCGAACGCCTTCTTGCCCCCGAGCTGCCAGGCCAGCTCGCCCCACAGCGTCTTCACTACCGTTCCATCAGGCTTCGAGGACGGATTGCCGGGCGAGATCTTGTTGCCCACGAGCACCACCGGCCGCGCCTTTGGCAGCGTGGAGGCGCCCGCCTCCTGCAACACGGCGTCGATACCCACCAGTTCGGACGCCTTGGCGCCAGAACACATGTGGTACAGCGCCAACATCGAGTGCGTCTTGCCGCCCCCGAAGTTGGTCTGGAGCTGCACAACCGGATCGCCTCCCTGGCCCGAGAGGCGCCGCACGGCGCCCACGAGCATGCTCTTCAGGCTTTCCGTGAGATAGGTGCGGCGGAAGAACTCGACCGGGTTCTTGTACTCGTCGCCGCCCTCGCCCAGGTGTACCTGCCAGAGGTCTGCCGCGAACTCTGCCTGCTGGTAGCGTCCGCTGGCTACGTCTTTGTGGGGGGTGACCACCTCGCGCCAGGGCTTAAGGCCGCTCACACCGGCACTCTCGATTGCTGTGCCCGCGCTCTTGCGCTTCTCGCCGCGCACCTGCTCATCGAACCGCAGGCGTAAGAGCTCTGTCTTCATCTTCTCGAGTTCGTCTGCCTGTGGCGCTGACACGGCCGAGAGCAGGCGGGATGACGAGTCGAGCGCCCGGTAGGCGTCGTCGCTCGTGAAGGTCTCCTGATGGGCCCAGCGATTGCGATGGTCCCGCAGCTCCGACAGCAGGCTGCGGTGCGCCGGGCCGAGGGTCTTGCGGAATACCGTGTTCCACGATTCCCACATCAGCTTCAGCAACGCCGCGATGTCCCAGTCCGACATCGGCTTCGCGAGTTGGCGATCGTCGCCCATTAGCAGCCGCGCCTGGGCCTCCGCCTTGTCTTGGAACGCATTCTTGAACTCGCGCTCCACGAATGGGTAGAGCCCGAGCTTGAGCAGTTCCATCGCCTTGCCGACACGTTCGTAGTTCGTGACCGCCATCAGTTGATGCTCGCCTCTGAAATGGCATCAGCCGCGGGGGGCGTCACCACCCATCCTCGTTCGCGGAGGATCTCCCACGCTCGACGCATGATCTGCTCTTTGAACATGACAACTTCCGAGTCATCCGGCCGCGCGCGACCGTCAATGCTCGTCTTCGCCACGCCGCTCGCTTCGAGATCTCGGAAGACCCGCTCCATGGTCCCGTCAGGATCTCGGTAGAACCGGCTGCCCCGCACCCGTATGAACCGCCAGCCGGCACGCTCCAAAACCGCCTGCCGGGCCATGTCTTCTCCAAGTCGTTCGGCTGGGTGATATCGATCGCCATCGCACTCGATCGCCATCTGAAGGGTGCCGTCGCTCACGACGATATCGATGCGGTAGTTGCCAACGCTGACCTGCGGCTGCACCGCATATCCGGCGGAGATCAGGCGTTCGATCACTGCGACCTCGAATGGCGACTCCGCTCGCCGGGTCCCCTTCGCCAGCTCCCGATGGCGCGCCAATGGATCGCGGACCTACTCGATCAATCGGCGCCGCAGGTCGCCCGGCTTCAAGTCGCGCCCGGGATCGAGCGAGTGGACAAGCCACAACTGATCTCTCGCGCGACTCGCAGCCACGTTGTACCGCTGCTTCAGGCCATCCGTCTCCGACAAACGCAAGGTGCCGCCGGCTGCCGGCACATCAACCATGGAGAGCAGCATGACGTCCCGCTCGTCGCCCTGGAACTGGGCCGGATTCCCAACCGCGAAGTGACGACGCTCCAGCTCGATCGGGTCGATGAGAGCGCGCGCTGTCTCGTGAATGAGGTAGGCCTGTTCATCGCCAAGCAGGGTGATCGCTCCCATGGAGCTCCGCTCGTAGCGACCGTCCTCCGTCATCGCCTTCAGCAACGCGGCTGCGGCGCGCGCCTCGGCCGCGTTGCTCTTGCCCTCTCGAAGCGAGCCAAGCGTGCGGTCGACGACGAACTCTGCCACGTGCGGCCTGGGCGCGGATGACGGATTTCGGAGCGGGCGAATCTCGAAGTTGTACGACAGCTCGTCGGAGAACCCGATGATCTCTGGGACCGATCGGAAGTGCTCGCGCAGCGCGATCGCCCCGCCAAAGCATTGGCGCGCCAGGTCGTACACGGATGTCTTGCCGTCGTACAAATGGCGGTTGGGAATGCCATCCAGGTGGTGCTCGATCAACCCCTTTGCCACGTCGACCTCTTGGCCAACTGCCGACGGGCTCACCTGCTCATGGTCGCCAACCACCGCCACCTGATCGCCGAGGTACCATGCCAGCAGTCCGGTGACATCAGACTGACTCGCCTCATCGACGATCACGACATCGAACCTGTTTCGCAGGGGATCGATGCTCTCGGCCACGCGGCCAAGCGGCATGATCCACACGGGCACGGCGGCGCTGGCGTCAGTGAGCAGCTGACGCGCTCTCACCTGCAACTCCGGCGCTCTCCGCCCGTGCCCCTTGCCAATCTTGCGGACCGTGTCGACCCACCCCTGAAGGGCCGACCTGGCTGCCAGGCCCGTCCGGGCAAGCTGCGCCCTCCACGCTTTCGCGTCGATCAGGCTGGCCGTCGCCGCTCTCAGCTCTTCGCGACGCTGGTGGAGCTGTCGCGTCAGCACCTCTTCGTCGAGACGTGCTCTGCGATCGATCTCCTCCGTGAGCTGGCGCCACTTCCACGCGGTGAGAGCGTCACCAGGAGGCGTGGGACGACCATGTTCACCCACACGTTTGGCAATGGCGTTGGCCCACGAGGGAGCCACTGCATCGATTCGCCCCAGTAGTTCGACTCGCTGCTGCCAGAGGGTCCGCTTCCCGTACACCTCCGAGAAGGCACCATGGCCAGTCTCGTACCTGGCCGGATCAAGCCCCCGCACGGCCGCCATCAGGCCGGCGACCATGTCCCCCGCATACGGACGAAGGACCGTTTCGAGACGAGCCACTGCCTCCAAGACTCCCGCCCGCGCCACGGCTTGCGATCGTGCCTGCACCACCTCCAGCAGGGGCCCCCGGACCAACGCACAATCGCGTTCGAAGGCCGCCACGGCGGCGCCGCGCGCTGCGTGCCAGTCGCGAAAACGCAGCCACTTGAATCCGGCGGCCGCCATCGCCTGCTCGAGCGCGGTTCGCCTCAGCTCCCACCAACCGAGCAAGTCCTGAAAGCGGCTGGCCTGCTCCATCAGCGCCGGCTCGAAGTCGCCCTCAGGCACTGCGGGCCAACCCACGGCGACGGCCTGCCGCTTCCATCGGCCTCGCAGCCCGTCACGCGCGACCTCTAGTCGACATTTCGCGGCGAGTGCCCGGAACTCGGCAGCCGTGCGAGGCGTTCGGCCGTCGACGCGTGACTCCTCAATCACCGGCTTCCATTCCCGATGCAGCACACCAGTCTGCAGCCACCCAAGCGCCCCGCCGGCTTCCACGTGTGCCGCGATCGCATCGCAGACAGCCGCAACGTCGGTGTCCGGCACCGACGCCACCGCCTCCACCGGGTGCTCCAGAAGCAGAGGCCGAGCCCGCTGCCACTCACGGTAGGTGTCAGCTACCTGTTTGGCGAGGCTCGTCCATTGCGCCTTCTCAACCTGGCTCGCAGCGCCACCGGCCACAACGGCGAGCTGGCCTTTGGTCAGACCGGCCAGCTCGGTCGCCAGGTCCTGGGCCACCCTCAGCAATGTGCTGACTACCTCGCGGTCAGCCGTGATCGCAGAGCGCTCCCAGTACTGGGCGAACTCTTGATTCTCTGTGGCCTGAAGCGTCGTCACCCACTCACGGAACTCGAACGGCGTCGGCAGTAGATCGGGGTCGGGAAACTGCGCGCGGATCGTCTCTTCGTCCGAATCCGTTAGCTGGTCATTCGTTGCATACAGACGCGCGACATCGTTCGGCGAAAGCGGGCATGGCACACCGGCTTCCAGCGGTCCGGGAATCCACGTATTGCCGGCAACGTTCTCTCTCACCCACCTCGCAGCGTCTGCCGGGGGCTCACCGCTACCGGCGACGAAGATCGGGGTGTACTCACCCTCACGTACCGTGCGCAGGTTGGCGGTGATGGCGCGAATGCGCTCGTTGAGCTGACGCCGCAGGTTGGTCTGCGCCTGCACCTCGTGGTCCAACTGACTTGCCGATGAGCTCGTCAGCCGCATCAGGATGCCGCGAACCGCCTGCTCGAGCTGCGTTCGGCTCTCGAGGTCCTGGTCGAGCACCGAGACGCACAGAGGCTGTAGTGGCTCGACGATCTGGGAGCGCAGCACACGCAACGCTTTGGTCGTATGGCTCGTGACCAGCACCCGCTTGCCCTGGGCCACCAGATGGCCGATCAGGTTCGCGATGGTGTGACTTTTTCCCGTACCCGGTGGCCCCTGCACCAACACCGCGCGATGTTGTTCCAGGGCCCGCGCGATTCGCACCTGCTCGGCGTTGGCCGGTTTGCTGAGCAGAACCTCCTCGGGCTCACCCCAGGGCGACGCCGTGTCCTCGTACGACGGCGCCTCTACCAGCTCCGTCTCCACCCCGACGAGGCGCGTCAACGAGGGCGGCACCTCTCGCCGCGCGTCGAGGTCCTGGAGCACCTTGTCGAACGCCTCGGCGAAGCCCGATTGGCGCGCCCGGAGGAACAGCACCGGGTCGCGCGTGATGAGCGGGTCGGCTGGGTTGGAGCCAGCGTTTCGTTCTTTGGAGAACGTTCCTTGACGGCCCAGCAACGGCGCGAGCCGCGTGAAGAACCCGTCTGCCGCCTCACCAGAGAGCGGATGGTAGGCGCCCGATGCCAGGTCTTTCCGCAGCTGCTGAAGTCGCTCGGAGGTCAGTGCCTCGGCCTCCTGGAGCAGGGGGCTGTAGAGTTCGGGCGGTCGTTCCGCGTCGTTGACCTCGAACTCCGGACCGGATGGGTCGAAAGTCAGCTCCACGCGCTGCAGTAGTACGGGATGGTCGATCTGTCCGAGCTGGGGCCGCCAGCGCAGCCGGCCGTCGCCAAGCACCAGCTCCAGCCCTTCACCCTCGCGCTCCATGCGGGCGCGCAGGTCGTACAGGCGCTCGAACGTCGCCATGGCTGCTCGTGCCGGCCGCTCGTTCTCGGCCCACACGCTCCATTGCTGGCGCCAGCGGTCAAACGCCGCTGGTCTCGCGGGGTCGGCATCGAACCGTTCGATCTCGGTGCTGCCGTCAACGACTACGTTTCTCGAAGCTCTGACGCTGACGCTGCCGTGCGGGTCGACCCACCCATCGGCCACGAATTCCCGAATCGGCGCTGGAGGTTCTGGGGCATTCGTGATCTTGGGACGCGTCACCCTGATTAAGGGCGCATCGGCGCTCGCAGCGCCGTCAGCGGCAGGCGCGGAAGCCTTGTCCTCAATAGACACTGGCGAATCCGGCGCCGTGACCTGCACGCTCGGATGCGAGGGCAGCGTGCGAAGCCACAGCGACCATGGCTGGTCGGCCATGGTGCGCTTCGTCGGCACGCGGCGTTCGGAGAACGCCTTCAGGAACTGAAAGAGCTGCCGCGCGCGCTCGAGCTCAGGTGGGTCCTGCCGCTCCGCCCCAGAATCCATGTCACTCCTCGATCGGCTCGAGCGGGAGCTGGGCGGCATCCCCACCAGGCTGCCGGGCCAGTTTGAGAATTTCAGGCCAGCTCTGCACAAGGCTGTTGTAGGCCAGCGCCTCGGCGGCGCGCTTCTTTCGCTCGCAGAGTGTGTAGAGGCGGTAGGCCAGCTCACGGCCGATCTCGGCCCGGGCTCCGATCTTGGCCACCAAGTCGGCGGCCGCGCCTTCTCCGCCGATGGCAAGCACACGAATCAACTGGTGGACGATCTCCCACGCGGTCAGGCGCGGGTCGGATGCAGGGTCCCAGTCCGCGGGCAGTTCGTCCGGACGGAGTAGCCGCACTTTGCCGCGCTTGGATTCGAGGATGCCCGCCTCGACCATCCCTTCAACGCTGGTGTTCTTGGACTTCGAGAGCTGCTCGGCCTTTCCGTAAGGGCCCTCAGCGAACCCCTCGTCGTCGAACCAAGTGAGCGCCCATCGGCTGTCGGCGTCGAAGTCGCCCTCCTGGCTGGCCAGTGCCTCGTCGAGCGTCTCGTTGATGAGAGCGAGCGCCTCGCGCACCGAGAGCGTCTTGCCCTGCGCGTCGAGCACCTGGGCGTAGCGGGTGTAGACGGCCATGCCGGGGCCGATGGCGGCCTGAGCGAGGTCGACGGGAGCGATGTTGCCGCGCTGCAGATCAGCCAGCGCTGCGGGCAGCTCGGCCTTGAGCTCGGCGACGAACTCACGACGCGTAGCGGTGGGCGCCGTGGCCGGGCGCCTGCGGCAGACGAGGATGATGCTGGTGGCGAGCGCGTTGGTGCCGATGCCGATCGCCCGCGCCCCGCGCTCAGTGCGCATGGGCCAGGTACCGCTGATGGTAAAGCCGGCGTGGATCACGGCGTCGAGGAAAGTATCCCAGCCGGTGCTGGAAGTGCCGCCTTCTCCTTTGCCCTCGGTCTCAGACTGTTTGAATGCGTAGTAAATCGTGACTGGGAAGCCCGCGTGTGCCTGCTCTGCCAGGCGCTGCATCGCCTTGGTCATTCCGTCGAGGAAGAATGCCTCCGCTCTCTCTTTGCCACCGTGGCGATAGGGAGTGGCGACCAGCTCCTGAGCTTTTGGTACCGCCAGGGTCGAGAAGAGCTCTGGAAAGACGGGCTTCAGCGCGCGCCGCAACCACACGTAGAAGAAGTCTGAAAGGTCTGCGTAACCGATGTTGTCGTAGTAAGGCGGATCTGTAGAGACGACACGGCCAACGACGTCAATCCCTGACTGAGCGTCAGCTTGTAGGCTTCGGCCGGCCACTGTGGCATTTGCTAGCGCCGTCTCGAACACAGTTAGCGCTCGCTTTACTTGTTCATAGAAGTCTCCGGAGGACTGCGCGAACGGATTCGACTCAGCGTAGTCCCAGGTCATTGGAATTGCCTGGCGGGAAAACGTGTTCCGCACTACCTCGTACTTGATGCCTGGCATCCATGAGCAGACTGTCGAGTTGTTGTCTGCGGCTTTGCTCGCAGACAGACCCAAGTACGCCGATACGGCGTCTCCGTACGCGGTCGCGCCAGCTCCACCGCTGCTCAGCGACTTGCCGTCGTCCGGCAGGCCGGCCGCAAGGGCGTCGTGCTGCGCCCGCTCTCGCGCTTCCTGCACCAAGTCTGAAAAGGTCGTCAGCGCCACGAGCTGGCGTGGGGTGAACAGGTCGCCGTAGGTCTCGAGCCCGTAGGGCGGCGTCCAATGCGAACGCATGTCGGCCGCCAGCGGCGTCTCTGGCGTCCAGGCCGGCCGCGCGGCCATTGCAATTGCCTCCATCTCAGGAGTGGGCGCAAGGTAGACTCGCCCGCGCTCACCCTCGGCCACGATTGCCATTAGCCGAGCTCTCATGCGCCCGGCCTTGCCCTCGTCCTTGATGTAGTGCGGGGCTATCGGTGTCTCCGACATCAAGCATCGGAAGTTCGCGCCGCGCGACAGCTTAGTTCCGTTCTTCGTCGCCTCCGCATCCTTCGGCTTCCCCACCTTCACCGTGAAGCGGTAGTTGCCGTTCTCTATCACCGGCTCGATGTACGCCTCTTTGCCCGGCTTGGTACCGAGCAAGAAGCTCGACGCAAGCGGCACGTCTACCTTGGCAAAGGCTGGGTTTGGGCTCGTCACGGTACGCGCCCAGAGCCAGGCGAGCACGGTGAGACTCTTGCCAACGTACGGCTTCAGGTCCTTTCGGTCCCTCGCCATCTCAGCGCTGACCTCAACCTTGGGGTAGAGGTGGCCGATGCGCTTCTCAGCCTCGTCGCGCATCCACTGGCCGTAGTAGCGCACGTCGTCGGCAAGACCCTGCGCGCCCTTCCACTCCCGGGCGATCAGCGCCTTCTCCGTGCGCGACTCGGGGTTCACTGGCGACTTACCGGCGAACTTGGGTGGGATCTCGATCATCGCCTTGTTGATCAGCACCGCCACCGGGTTCAGGTCGCTAGCGTAGCTTTCGAGCCCAAGCCGCTGCGCCTCGAGCGGCAGCGCCCCTCCGCCGGCGAACGGGTCGTGGAACGCTGGCAGCCTGTTTCGGTCGAACAGCTCCTTGGCCCGCGGGTCTCTGGCGTTGTCAACACAGGCCCGGCGCCAGCTCTGCCAGATCTCATCGCGGGCCGCTTGAAGCACTGTCTCGTTGGTGGTGTTCTCCCACTCCACGAGCTTCTCGATGATCCGGAACAGCCTCTGTCGCTCTTCGTCAGCAAGCACTTCGTCGAGCGTTGGTTCCGGCCCTGGTTCGGGCACTTGAATCTTGGTGCCCTCGACCTTCTTGGCAAGCGTGCGCGCCTCTTCCCAGACCTTGAGCTTCTGCTTCAGCAGGCTCTCGGCCCGTCGGCGCAGCTTCGGATCTTGGCGGAGAACGTCAACGTAAGTAGAAGGGTCATCGACCATCTGCGCGAAGATCACCGCCCGCGCCGCGGCGAGCGGGCGCCGCGCCCACCACAGGTGCAGGGTGCTTGGGTGCCCGTGCCGGATCGATTTCTCCCGTGCCGATGCCACGTTGATGGCCTCGAGCGGAAGTGCGACCTCGATCAACTTCTTACGCGCGATCATGCGACCCCTTAACCATTGGGCGCTCACGGGCGACCGTGAACTCCTCGAACCAGCCCTCGAGGTCTTCTTCGGGCAGGGCTTGACGGAGCGCCTCCATGAACTCGTCGTCGCGCGTGCTCTCCCACGCAACGTTCTTGAGCACGATCCGGACGCGTGGCTCGATGACCCGCAGCCGGTCGAGTCCCTTTCGGACCTCTTGCTCGAGATCGAGTTCTTCGAACAGTTGGCGCTGAGCAGCCCGGCTCGTCCGGCTTGCCACGGCCTGAGTCACTTCCTTCACCAGCGTCGCTTCGTCAGCACGAATCGCCTCTACGAAGCCGTCGACCCACGCCCTGAGGGTTTCTTCGAAGGACGCCACATCATTCGTAAACTCGGCCAAGTCGTCCCGTCGGATGAGCCACCCGAAGCCCTTGACTTGCCTTAGGTAGCCATCTCGAATGTCCGACCACGCCCGGAGGATTTCTGCCTGGGTAGCTGGCACGAACATCCGCTCGCCTTCTGCCGTGTAGGCAGGCTTCCCGCGGACGAGACAGGGCACCTCGAAGCTCACATCGCCCTTTCCTTGAAACGGTCTGATCTGAGTGTCGAGCAAGTCACGCAGCGATTCGGGCAGATCCGCATTCATCAGGAAGCTCGAGAGCTTCAGCCTGCGTTCTGTCCACTCCGCGCCCCTGAGTTCGAACTCGACGAACTGAAATCGCGCCGAGAAGACTCGGGCCTTCTGGGCCAAGTCGAAGGGTGCCGGTGGATTCTTCCGCAGTTCCTCCACGGTAGCCGTCACCTCGTCAGCGCCCAACTCGTTGCGGCCAATCTCCGCCTCCGACGAGTCGGATCGGCCTTCCCCCATTGCGCGGCTGCAGATCTCTACCGCCGGTCCTTGCAGCGCAATACCGTTCGGCTCCTCGTCTCGTTCCCGCTCGACCGAACGCGGCGTAGGAGACCAGATCAGAATCTCGTCGTCCGCGACAAGTACGCCAAGCCTCAGGCCGTGTTGCCGGCGGAGGGCTACCTTCCCGCAATCCGCGGCTTCCTGGATCATGAGGAGGGGCTCAGCATCGCCGTAGCCGATTCGACACGAGTCGGCATCCGCATCGAGGATGACGATCGCCGCCGTCGGAAGCCGGCTTGCGGCGTCAACTAAGGCCCGGCCCGCCATCTCGCCGAGCCCCGGAGCTGCAAACAGGACACGACGTTGCGCTTTGTCGATAGCAGCCGCAAGCCGGCCGTCGTTCACCGCCAAGAACGTCTGGGTGCTCATGAGGGCGTGCTCCCCCTCGCCAGCAGTTCGGCCAAGTCGTAGTTCACGCTCGTCACGCCGAAGTCGGGCTCGCGCCGGAACGGCTGGCGCACGTAGTGCACCTGGTGCCGCTCGTGGTCGAAGAACTCCACAATGCCCAGGATGAAGTCCTCGGGCTTGTTCAAGGAGTAAAGGATCTCGTTGCGGGTCACGGTCACGGTGTCTGCCGCGGACGCACGCCCCTTCACCTCGATGAACCGCAGCTTGCCGGTGCCAGGCACCTTGCTCTCGATGTCGTAGCCCAGCTTCTCGAGCTCGCGGTCCGTGGGCTCGAAGCCCAGGCGGCGCTCCACGTCCATGATGATGGCGCGCGCCTTCGCGGCCACGACGTGCACATCTACGTCGGAGCCAGCAGGCAGGGGCTTCCGGCCGGCCATCAGGTCCAGCAGCCCCTTCGGCACCACCAGCATGCCGCCCAACACCACGGGCGGCAGCGGCGAGATTCGGGCTTCGAGCTTCAGCTCGTCCAGGCGCTTCTGCAGGCGCGTCTGCAGCAGGTCTGCCCGCTTACGGGCCTCGGCGGAGTTGAGGCGGGCGTTGGGCTTTCCGGCCTGCTCCTGCAGCTTGAGCTGGGCGGCGCGGTGGTCCCAGTAGGTGATTTCCTTCGTGAGCCGCTCCATCACGGCGGCCTCGGTCTTCTTCAGCAGGGCCAGCTTCGGTTCGCGCACCTCGGCCAGGTGGGCCGGCACCACGTGTTCGA